>CAZBKX010000396.1:0-1596 GCA_964492535.1 uncultured Rhodoferax sp.
TTGCCGCGGTTGTCGAGTTGCCAGCTCTGGGCTGCGCCTTTGCCAATGACGTCAAGCACCTGGTTCATGTCGAGTCCGGCCTCCTGACCAAAGGCAATGGCCTCCGCCAAGCCCTGTACCAGCCCGGCAATGGCAATCTGGTTCACCATCTTGGCCAGTTGACCAGAGCCACTCTCCCCCGTGCGGGTAACGGCTTTGGAAAACGCCATGGCAACCGGATGCGCCGAATCGAAGGCGGCAGCGTCGCCGCCACACATGACGGTCAGCAGGCCGTTTTGCGCGCCAGCCTGACCACCCGACACCGGAGCGTCAACAAAGTGCAGCCCCAGGTTCTTGGCGGCGCCGAAGAGTTCGCGTGCCACGCTGGCCGATGCCGTGGTGTGGTCGACAAAGACGGCACCGGGCTCCATGCCGGCAAAGGCGCCGTCTGCGCCAAAGGTCACATGGCGCAAGTCGTCGTCGTTGCCCACACAACAAAACACGAATTGCGCACCAATCGCCGCTTCTCGCGGCGTTTCGGCATGTTTTACGGCTCCAGCCGGCTTAAATTCAGTGCACCATGCTATTGATTTGGTAGTCGTCCGGTTGTACACGGTGACTTGGTGACCCGCGCGGGCCAAGTGGCCGGCCATGGGGTAGCCCATGACGCCCAGGCCCAGGAAGGCGACGCGGCGGGAGGGCGTGGATGCGTAGGTTTTGGCGTTGATATTGGTGGTCATACGATGGCAAAGTTTTCAGTGCCAGCGCCCAGGTCTTGTGACCGGCTGCGCAGGCTGTTGAGTTTGATGTGCAGGCGCAAGTCGTTGAGGGAATCTGCGTTGCGCAGGGCATCTTCGTAGGTGATCAGGTTGGCCTCAAAGGCATCAAACAGCGCTTGGTCAAAGGTCTGCATGCCGAGGTTGCGGCTCTTCTTCATCACCTCCTTGATCTCGGTGACTTCGCCCTTGAAGATCATGTCGGAGATCAAGGGCGAGTTCAGCATGATTTCCACCACCGCAGTGCGGCCTCGCCCATCTTGCCTGGGGATGAGGCGTTGTGAAACCAGCGCCTTGAGGTTGAGCGACAAATCCATGAGCAACTGGGCGCGGCGCTCTTCAGGGAAGAAGTTGATGATGCGGTCCAGCGCCTGGTTGGCGCTGTTGGCGTGCAGCGTGGCCAGGCACAAATGCCCGGTTTCCGAAAACGCCACAGCAAGTTCCATGGTTTCGCGGTCCCGAATCTCACCCATCAGTATTACATCGGGCGCCTGGCGCAGGGTGTTTTTGAGGGCAGCGCCCCAGCTATCGGTGTCCAGCCCCACCTCACGCTGGGTGACCACGCAGTTTTTGTGCGGGTGGATAAATTCAATCGGGTCTTCAATGGTGATGATGTGTTCAAAGGTGGTTTCATTGCGCCAGTCGACCATGGCCGCCAGCGTGGTGGACTTGCCCGAGCCGGTGGCGCCCACCATAATGCACAACCCCCGTTTGGACGAAGACACTTCTTTGAGAATTTGCGGCACACCCAGGCTGTCGATGGACGGCGGGCTCAAGGGAATCACCCGCATCACCATGCCGATCTTGCCCTGTTGCACAAAGGCGTTGACACGAAAACGCC
>CAZBKX010000397.1:0-1636 GCA_964492535.1 uncultured Rhodoferax sp.
CGATTGTCATTGCCATTAACAGTGATCAAGCCCCCCCCCCCAACTTCCCCTTAATTAACAAATGCCCTTAATAAGGGCCTTAACGTTACCCTTTAATTAACAAATGCCCTTAAACGGCTTAATTTAACAATACCCTTAATTATGACTACGCTTAATCCCGCCAATCCCTTAATTAACGAATGCATTAATTAAAGGACTTTTATTCTTTCGTCATTGTGTTCACATGTTGACATTCTATATTGTCAAGCTGCATTTCGTTGAATAGAAACACACTCTGCCAAGGTCCAATAAGATTTGATACGTCGCTCATTTCCAACACATTTTGCATTGAGTGAGCGACATCCATGTCTCCCATGTCCCCCAAAGTGTGAGTGAGTGTGGTGAGGGTGTGAGTGTCCATGTCCAATGTGTGTGTGTGTGTGTGTTGTGTGTGTGTGTGTTGTGTGTGTGTGTGTGTTGTGTGTTGTGTGTGTGTGTGTGTGTGTACCAAAATCAAAAAACGTTGCACACTCGTAGATAATGTCTACCGACCAACAAGACCTGGAGGAGGAGTGGCAGCCTATGTGGAAACGCCCCAAGAGTCCGTCGATGGAGAGCGACGACGAGTCGGAGCTGGCGGAGCTGCTGCTACACGAAAGGACGTCGAAGCGCCGTCCTCCGCAGCACACCTTCCAACCCCAAGAACATGGAGTGCGCCCGGACACAGGGGATGAGGTCGGTGTCGTCGAGCGATCTGGCTGGAGACGCGGCTTCTACTCATCTGTGACCATCTACCCTCAGCACAGGCTCGTACACAAGATCCAAGAGATGGGAAAGGGTCCCGGCAAGAAGATGTTCGCCACCTCCGTTGAGTTTATTGACGAAGACCTGCTGAACTCTGACCCGACGCGAGAGACCTTTTACCACGTGTGCGTGTCCCAAGTGAAGAATCCATGCCAGGGCAAGAAGATTCCAGGCGGTCCCGCGGTGGTTCTGGCCTTGGAGACTTGGACGGAGCTTGTGCCAGGTGCAGAGCCAACTGCTGGTTGCATTACGCTGCAGGCTGCTGAGGACTTGCTGAAGGCCTTCATGATCAACTCGAGATGGATCCACCGCAGTGTTCCTGTGCACGGCGACTTGCACCCCGGCAACTTCAGCTTCATGTCCATGCCGGACGGCACCACGATTTGCAAGGCTTTCGATTTCGGCTACGCGTTCAATGGTGAAACCCACGGCGACCTTTCGAAGTTCTGCATGGCTACACGCTCCTATGTAAGTCTCTTTTTGTGATCGCTTTTCATTTTGATGGGGGGTCGAGATATTTGTTTTCTTGAATCAATTTTCGTTGTTTTTCCAACAGGTGGAATCGCTGCCACACACTTTTGCCGTCGAGGTGTTCAGGCTCAAGCTTCTCGTGTTGCACTTCATGGGCGGAGGCGCCCTCGAGTCGGTGCCAGGCTATGGCTCTCTCGCCATTGTCGACGAAAGTGCTAATCCCTTCGGAGGCGGAGAGTTTAAGGAGTTTGAGTTTGAGCCTGTCGTGCCGGTTGAGTTCGAGGCCTTGGAGCCGGAGCCCGCGAGCAAGCCAGAGCTTCAGGTCGAGGAGTTCGCGTGTGCTGACAAGTCCGTGGGGCAGTCCGAGGAGTTTGAGCCAGTC
>CAZBKX010000398.1:0-5860 GCA_964492535.1 uncultured Rhodoferax sp.
AAAATCCGGGGTTTCCCCGTTTACTTGCATTTCTCATGTGCATGACGTGCTCCCTCTGAGCCTGAGGCCAGCACGCCCATTGGTTGACACACAAACAAGCCGAGTCGACCCGCTCGGCACGCTGCCAATTGGAGTGATAACGAATGTCTGCGTGGCGGCTTTGGCCCAACCAGTGGGCTGGTATCTGAAGTTGACCTGCGAAGTGCCATCTGCGGCCGCTATTGACGCGATGGAGGCCAAAGCGCCTTGAACGCGAACAATCCGATCCCCGCCAGCCGCTTCCAGATTACCGTCCCCATCGAAATCCACAAACATGATCCAACCATCCTTCCATAAACCGCCGGTACCAGCACAACTGGTTCCATTTAAAGATGCACACACGGTGACAACAGTCGACCGTTTGACCGCCTCCGAGCGCGCAAACCTCAAGTCACTGACAAGCACATCAGCAGCCGAGTCCACACTGCGCCTCACCAACATCGTGTGAAAGCTTGGCACCGCTAACGAAGCCAGCAAAGCCACAATAGCGATGGTGACCATTAATTCAACCAGGGTAAAACCTGAGTTTCTGATTTTCATGTGGACAATGTTAAGCAACCTCCAAATCATATTTTTTGGAATTCGACGTTCGGTAGCAAAAGCCCGCCAGCCGGTAATTCAGCAATGCTCAGACCTATTTTTATGACTGTTTTGAACGACGAAGCGATTCGCCACGCCCTCCAACTAGCCAAGATCGGCAGGCTGAATCCTCCACCAAACCCTGCAGTAGGCTGCGTCATCACCACCCCCTCGGGCGAAGTCGTGGGCCAAGGCCACACCCAGCGCGCCGGCGGGCCGCACGCCGAGGTGATGGCGCTGCGGGATGCAGCCAACCGGGGTAACTCGGTGAGCGGCGCCACCGCCTATGTCACCCTGGAGCCCTGCTCACACCACGGCCGCACCGGCCCCTGCTGCGATGCACTGGTGGCGGCAGGCATCAAAAAAGTGGTGGCCACCAACACCGACCCCAATCCACTCGTGGCAGGGCAAGGATTTGCGCGATTGCGCACGGCGGGCGTTGACGTGGAGGTGCTGCAGCCCGAGCATCCGCTGGCTGTAGAGTCCCGTGAGCTCAATATCGGTTTTTTCAGCCGCATGATCCGCCAAACGCCCTGGGTGCGCATGAAGATGGCGGCCTCACTGGACGGCAAAACCGCTTTGGACAATGGCGTGAGCCAATGGATCACTTCACCAGAAGCCCGCACCGACGGCCATGCCTGGCGGGCTCGCGCCTGTGCGGTACTCACCGGCATTGGCACTGTGCTCTCGGATAACCCGCGGCTGGATGTGCGGCTGGTGGAGACACCCCGTCAGCCCCATCTGGTGATTGTGGACAGTCGTCTGGAGACGCCACTGGACGCGGCCCTCTTCATGCCGGGGCGCACCGTGTTGATTTACGCAGCGGTTGAAAATGCGGTGAAGCAGGCGGCGCTGGAGGCACGCGGCGCCACTGTGATTTTTAAGCCAGGCACCACGCCCGGCACCGACAACAAGGTCGACCTGGCTGCCCTGCTGCGCGACTTGGGGAGCCGCGAGATCAATGAGCTGCACGTGGAGGCGGGTCACAAGCTCAATGGTTCGTTTATTCGTGCCGGTCTGGTGGATGAGTTTCTGGTCTATCTCGCGCCCAAGCTCATCGGGCTGGGCAGCGGCATGGCCCACTTTGGACCGCTCACCCACTTGAGCGACGCAGTAGAACTGCGCTTTCACTGCGTGGAGCAAATTGGCCCGGACCTGCGGTTACTGGCTCGCGCGCTCAAGTCTGACACCTTTTGAGCAGCGCCCAGAGCAGTTGGGCTTGGCGCTATCAAAATTAATACTCTCACCCAATTGATACGCCGGCCAGAGGGCCAAAAGGCTTCAAAAAAGCCCCTGAGGCGCATTCGCAGCCTCGACCGAGCTCGCCTGGGTCAATAGACCGGACGTGCGGGCCGTAAACTCTGCAGTGATCCAGCACATAGCGCCCCGATCACCGAGAATATGACCCTTTCCCTGCGAAAATACCATCTATGTTTACCGGAATCATCACCGGCGTTGGGCGCATCGTCGCCGTTCACGCCTTAGGCAGCTCTTCAACCCATGGCAAGCGCCTGACCATTGCCTGCCCGCCTGACTATCTGGACGATGTGGGCCTGGGCGACAGCATTGCGCTCAATGGGGCTTGCATGACCGTCACCACGTTTGACCCCGCGCAATGCCAGTTCACGGTGGATGTCTCGGCCGAGTCACTCGACAAAACCGCCGGCCTTACGGCTACGGGCAGCATCAATTTGGAGAAAGCCCTGCGTGCCAATGACCGCCTGGGCGGCCACCTGGTCTCCGGGCACGTGGACGGTATTGGTTCTGTCACCTATTTTGCAGAGGTTGGCGAAAGCTGGGAGTTGCGCATTCTGGCCCCCAAAACGCTGGCCAAGTACCTCGCCTACAAGGGCTCGATCACCGTCAACGGCGCCAGCCTCACGGTCAATCGCATCCAGGATCAGGTAAACGGCTGCGAGATGAGCATCAACCTGATTCCCCACACCATTCACAACACCGCGCTGGGCACGCTGCAGGCCGGATCAACCGTGAACCTGGAAATTGACCTGATTGCGCGCTACGTGGAGCGCATGCTCCAGCCCGACTTGCAAGCTGCAGCAGCCCATTGACGCGGCAAGCCCAGCTCACTCCTCCCATTTTCTGAAAGAAACTCGCATGACAGCCCCCTCCCCTGTGGCCATTTCCCCTGTTGAAGACATCGTGGCGGACATGCGCGCGGGTCTCATGGTGATTTTGGTGGACGAAGAAGACCGTGAAAACGAAGGCGACCTGGTGCTGGCGGCAGACCACGTCACCCCAGACGGCATCAATTTCATGGCGCGCTTTGGCCGCGGCCTGATTTGCCTGACCCTCACCCGCGAACGCTGCGAGCGCCTGCAATTGCCCCCCATGACCGTGCGCAACGGTGACAAAAAAGGCACGGCCTTCACTGTGTCCATTGAGGCGAACGAGGGCGTGACCACCGGCATTTCAGCGGCAGACCGCGCACGCACCGTGCAGGCGGCCGTAGCCAAAGACGCCCGCCCGGATGACCTGGTGCAACCCGGCCATATTTTTCCCTTGCAAGCGGTGGACGGCGGCGTGCTGATGCGCGCCGGCCACACCGAAGCAGGGTGTGACCTGGCCGCGATGGCGGGCTGCAGCCCGGCCTCGGTCATTTGCGAAATCATGAATGACGACGGCACCATGGCACGCCTGCCTGACCTGCAGATTTTTGCTGCCGAGCATGGCCTTAAAATCGGCACCATTGCCGACCTGATCGCCCACCGCAGCCGGGTGGACTCACTGGTTGACAAGGTGCAGACGCGGCCCATCAAAACGGCATTTGGTGAATTCACCCTCCACGCGTTCAAGGACAAAACCGCCCAAGGCGTGCATCTGGCCCTGGTCAAGGGCGAGTGGGCGCCAAGTGACACCGTGGCTGTGCGCGTGCATGAACCCCTGTCGGTGCTGGACGCCTTGGAAGTGGGCCGCACCATGCACTCCTGGAGCCTGGACGCCAGCCTGGCCCGGGTGGCCGCTGAAGGCCAGGGCGTGCTGGTCTTTCTGAACTGCGGCGAAAGCCCCGATCAGTTGCTGTCCCAGATTGACGGCACGGCCCGCGCCAGCTACGCACCTGAGCGCGGCCGCATGGACCTGCGCAACTACGGCATTGGCGCGCAAATTTTGCGTGAGTGCGGTGTGCAAAAAATGAAGCTGATGGGCAACCCCCGTCGCATGCCCAGCATGACCGGCTATGGGCTGGAAATCACCGGTTACATCGCGCAGTAACCAGGCTTTGCCGCACAGCGCTTGCCCTGAAGGCATGTCAATCATATTTACAAAGCTAGGATCGATTCATGTTTGGTACAGACAAAGGAACGCTGGAGACCGGCAGCGGCCGCCTCAATGGCAAAGACCTGAAAATCGGGATCGTGCAGGCGCGCTTCAATGAGCCCATCACCGATGCGCTGGCGCAGGCATGCACCGCAGAGTTATTGGCACTCGGCGTGGCGGAACAGGACATCACCCTGATCCAGGTGCCGGGCGCGCTTGAAGTTCCTTTGGCCCTGCTGGCGATGGCCGAGAAGATGAAGTTTGACGCACTGGTGGCGCTGGGCTGCATCATCCGGGGCGAAACCTATCACTTTGAGCTGGTCGCCAATGAGTCAGGCGCTGGCGTCACCCGCGTGGGCCTGGACTTCCAGATCCCGATTGCCAATGCCATTCTCACCACCGAGAACCTGGAGCAAGCCATAGCCCGAAGAAGTGAAAAAGGCCGCGATGCGGCCCGCGTAGCGGTTGAAATGGTCAATTTACTGGAAGAAATCTGATGAGCGACTTAAAACCCAATTCGGCCAACACGCGCCCCCCCCGCCAGGCCCGCACCGGCCTGACCAGCACCGGCGCTCGCAAGGCGGGCAGCAAATCAGACCGCAGCCGCTCGCGTGAATTCGCGTTGCAAGCGCTCTACCAGGTGCTGGTGGGGAAAAACGGCGTGACCGACATCGACATGTTTACGCGTGACCTGGCGGGTTTCTCCAAATGTGATTCTGTTCACTTTGATGCGCTGCTGCACGGCTGCGCCGAACAGGCCACTGAGCTGGACGCCTTGATCTTGCCGCTGCTGGACCGCCCTTTGAACGAAATTTCGCCCGTGGAACACGGCGTGATGTGGATTGGTGCTTTTGAGTTCAAGCATTGCCTGGACGTGCCGTGGCGCGTGGTGCTCAATGAGTGCATCGAGCTGGCCAAGGAATTTGGTGGCACCGACGGCCACAAATACGTGAATGCCGTGCTCAACGGACTCGCCCCCACCCTGCGTGCTACTGAGATGAATGCCGACCGGGGACGCGTGCGCGCATGAGAGTTTCTGCGCGCGCCGAGCGCATTGAGCCGTTTTATGTGATGGAGGTCGCCAAGGCCGCATCCGATCTGGCGGCACAGGTCGCGCACACCGACTCGCCCATGATTTTCCTGAACATTGGCGAGCCTGATTTCACGGCCCCGCCTTTGGTGCAGGAGGCTGCAGCCCGGGCCATTCGCGACGGCAAGACGCACTACACGCAGGCCTTGGGCATGATTGAGCTGCGCGAACGCATCAGCGACTGGTACCGCCAGCGCTTTGACGTGGCGGTTCCGGCCAGCCGCATTGTGGTCACCGCGGGTGCCTCGGCCGCGCTGCAGTTGGCCTGCCTGGCCCTGATCGAGGCGGGGGATGAGATTCTCATGCCCGACCCCAGCTACCCCTGCAACCGGCACTTCGTGTCGGCCGTGGGCGCCACGCCGCGGCTGTTGCCGGCCCCGGCCGCCGCGCGTTTCCAGCTCGATGCCGCCTCGGTGGCCGCGCACTGGACGCCGGCGACGCGCGGCGTGCTGCTGGCGTCGCCCAGCAATCCCACAGGCACCTCGATCGCGCGCGAGGAGATGGCGGCTATCGTGCAGGCGGTGCGCGACCATGGCGGGGTGACGATCGTCGACGAGATCTATCTCGGCCTGAGCTACGACGACGCCTACGGCCACAGCGCGCTGGCGCTGGGCGACGACATCATTTCCATCAACAGCTTCAGCAAGTATTTCGGCATGACCGGCTGGCGGCTGGGCTGGATGGTGCTGCCGCCGCAGCTGGTGGGCGCGGTGGAAAGGCTGGCGCAGAACCTCTACATCTGCGCCAGCTCGCTGGCCCAGCACGCCGCCCTGGCCTGTTTCGAGCCGGACTCGCTGGCCGCATACGAGCGCCGCCGCGCCGAGTTCCGCCGCCGGCGGGACTATGTCGTGCCGGCGCTGCAAAGCCTGGGCCTGC
>CAZBKX010000399.1:0-4738 GCA_964492535.1 uncultured Rhodoferax sp.
GAGTGAAATGATCAATTGTCAAATTAATTTATAAAGATAGGCGCTCTAAGAGCTGTTGCGTGCAAATGCGTCCAGAGGTTCACCCTGCTCGTGCATTCAACACCGCCTCGGCCAACGCGAAGTCCTCCGGATAAGTCACCTTGAAGTTTTGCGCACTCCCCGGCACCAGCAGCGGGTGCAAGCCGATGAACTCCATGGCGCTGGACTCATCCGTCACGCGGTCGCCTGCCTGTTGCAGCGCTGTGATCAAAGCGCCAATGCGAAACATCTGCGGCGTTTGGGCCAGCCATTTGTCGCTGCGGTCCAACGTGCTGGCCACCCGGCCGTCTGTTTCTGCCTTGAGCGTGTCCGCCAGCTTGTGGGCCAGCAGGCCGCCCACGGCATCCTGGGAGCAGGCGTCGATCAGCGCGTTGATTTGGGCCGGCGTCACCAGGCAGCGGGCGGCGTCATGCACCAGCGCCCAATCTGCAGGCTCAGCACCCTGCTGTAACAGATAATTCAAACCATTTAAAACACTTGCAGCCCTTGTAGAACCTCCGCAAGGTGCTACAAAAAAAGAACTGCCCGGTGACACCAGTACGCCATCGTCTGCCGCCACAACCACCATCGTGCGGGTGATACGCGCCACCCCGGCAAAGGCGGCCAGGGTGTGCATGACCATGGGCTTACCCGCGACAGGCTGGTATTGCTTGGGGCCGCTGGCACCCGAGCGTGCCCCCGTGCCGGCACAGGGAATCACGGCCCAAAAACGGGAGGAGTCAGACGGCGCGGCGGGGGTAATTGGGGTGATGTCAGTCATAACCATCGGCCCATTCTAAAATCCAACGCAGACCCAACCTGGATATAGGATAAACATCAAAACACCCCCCGTACGTTTGCGGGGGGTGTTTTCCATTTGTATTTTCAAACTCACGGCACCGGCAAACGGCGCCCAAGACGACCCATGGATTTACCCAAACTCAGTACAGGCAAGCGCTACACCCTCCCCCGCCCCTGTGGTTCGGCCGACGCTTTGCTCCTGGCCCAGCTGGCCTTGCGCGACAAGGGCGAACGCAAACTCACGGCCATCGTCACGGCCGACGCGGTGGACGCCCAGCGCCTGCTGCTGGAAATTGCTTTTTTTGCGCCTGATGTGCGCTGCGTCTTGTTCCCGGACTGGGAAACCCTGCCCTATGACACCTTTTCACCCCACCAGGACCTGATCAGCGAACGGCTGGCCACCCTGTGGCGTCTGCACGCAGCCGGTGAGCAGCGCGGGGGCGAGGCCGGGGCTGACGTGGTCATCGTGCCCGCCACCACGGCCCTGTATAGATTAGCGCCACCCGCCTTTTTGGCAGGCTACACCTTTCACTTCAAGGTCAAGCAAAAGCTTGACGAGGCACGACTCAAGGCACAACTGACCCTGGCCGGCTACAGCCATGTCACCCAAGTGGTGAGCCCCGGTGAATACGCCGTGCGCGGGGGCTTGATTGACCTGTTCCCCATGGGCAGCCTGGTGCCTTACCGGGTGGATTTGTTTGATGACGAGATCGACAGCATCCGCACGTTTGATCCCGACAGCCAGCGCAGCCTGTACCCAGTGCCCGAAGTCCGGCTGCTCCCGGGGCGCGAGTTTCCGATGGACGACGAGGCGCGCGCGCGCTTTCGCAGCCGCTGGCGCGAACTGCTGGACGGGGACCCCACCAAGAGCCGCATCTATAAAGACATTGGCAACGGCGTGGCTACGGCGGGCATCGAGTACTACCTGCCGCTGTTTTTTGATGAAACCGCCACCGTGTTTGACTACCTGGGCGCCAATGCCACGGTGGTGTTGCATGGCGACCTGGAGCCGGCTTTTCAGCATTTTTGGCAAGACACCAAAGAGCGCTACCGGCTCGTGCAGGGCGACCCGGAGCGCCCGGTGTTGCCGCCAGAGTCGCTGTTTTTAAGTGCCGAGCAGTTCTATGCCCGGGTCAACCAGCATGCGCAACTCGCCATTCGCCCCGCCATTGACGATGTAGTGGACAACGCGCATTTCCAAAAATTAGGTGAACTGTCGGTGATCCGCGGTGCGGACGACCCGCTGGCCCGTCTCAAGGACCACATTCGCAACACCCAGCACCGGGTGCTGGTGCTGGCCGAGAGCGAAGGCCGCAAGACCAGCCTGCTGGACTTTTTACATGCCAGCCACCTGAGCCCGCCGAGTTTCGGGTCGCTTGCCGAATTTGAGAAAAGCACCGAGCCGCTGGGCATTGCCACCTCCAGCCTGAATATCGGCTTCGCCTGGCTGGACGCCGGCATTGACTTTGTGACCGAGACCGAACTGTTTGCCGCCGGCCCCACCACCCGCCGGCGCAAAAAGCAGGAGCAGGTGAGCGACGTGGAGGCGCTCATCAAAGACCTGAGCGAACTCAATGTCGGGGACCCCGTGGTGCATTCAGCCCACGGCATTGGGCGTTACCGGGGCCTGATCAACCTTGATTTAGGCAACAAGCTGCCCAATGGCGAGCCTGAAATTCAGGAGTTTTTGCACCTGGAATACGCTGACAAAGCCACGCTGTATGTGCCAGTGAGCCAACTGCAGTTGATCAGCCGTTACACCGGGGTCAGCGCGGATGAGGCACCGCTGCACAAGCTTGGCTCGGGTCAATGGGACAAAGCCAAACGCAAGGCCGCAGAGCAGGTGCGCGACTCGGCCGCAGAGCTGCTCAACATCTACGCCCGGCGCGCCGCACGCGAGGGCCACGCTTTCCGCTACTCGCCAGGAGACTACGAGACCTTTGCCAACGACTTTGGCTTTGAGGAAACCCCTGACCAGAATGCCGCCATTCACGCCGTCATTCAGGACATGATCAGCCCCCGCCCCATGGACCGCCTGGTGTGTGGCGATGTGGGCTTCGGCAAAACCGAGGTGGCCCTGCGTGCCGCCTTCATTGGCATCACCGGCGGCAAACAGGTGGCGCTGCTGGCCCCCACCACGCTGCTGGCGGAGCAGCATTACCAGACCCTGGTGGACCGCTTCAGCAAATGGCCGGTCAAAGTCGCCGAAATGAGCCGATTCCGCTCGGCCAAAGAAATCACCGCTGCCATGAAAGGCCTGGCCGACGGCACCATTGACATCGTGGTCGGCACCCACAAGCTGCTCTCTGAGTCCACGAAGTTCAAGGACCTGGGCCTCTTGATCATCGACGAAGAGCACCGCTTTGGCGTGCGCCACAAGGAGCAAATGAAGGCCCTGCGCGCCGAGGTGGATGTGCTCACGCTGACTGCCACCCCCATTCCCCGCACGCTGGGCATGGCTTTGGAGGGCTTGCGCGACCTGAGCGTGATTGCCACCGCGCCCCAGCGCCGCCTGGCCATCAAGACCTTTGTGCGTACCGAAGGCAATGGCGTGATTCGGGAGGCCGTGTTGCGCGAACTCAAGCGCGGCGGGCAGGTTTACTTCTTGCACAACGAGGTGGAAACCATTGAAAACCGCCGCGCCAAGCTTGAAGAACTGCTGCCCGAAGCCCGCATTGCCGTGGCCCATGGGCAGATGCCGGAGCGGCAACTGGAAGCCGTGATGCGTGACTTTGTGGCCCAGCGCTACAACCTGCTGCTGTGCTCCACCATCATCGAGACCGGCATTGACGTGCCCACGGCCAACACCATCGTGATGAGCCGCGCCGACCGCTTTGGCCTGGCCCAGTTGCACCAGTTGCGCGGGCGCGTGGGACGCAGCCACCACCAGGCCTATGCTTACCTGATGGTGCCCGATCTGGAAGGCCTGACCAAGCAAGCCACCCAGCGGCTGGATGCCATCCAGCAAATGGAAGAACTCGGTAGCGGCTTTTATTTGGCCATGCACGACCTGGAGATTCGGGGCGCCGGTGAGGTGCTGGGCGAAAACCAGAGCGGCAACATGCTCGAAATTGGTTTCCAGCTGTACAACGAGATGCTCAGCGAGGCGGTGCGCTGCCTCAAGGCCGGCATCGAGCCTGACTTGCTCAGCCCGCTCAACGTCACCACCGACATCAACCTGCACGCCCCGGCCCTGCTGCCGGACGACTACTGTGGCGACGTGCATTTGCGCCTGTCGTTCTACAAAAAGCTGGCCACCGCCAAGACCCCGGACCAGATCGACAACTTGCTCGAAGAAATTGTGGACCGCTTTGGCAAGCTGCCGGCCCAGGCTCAAACGCTGATCGACGTGCACCGCCTGCGCGTCATCAGCCAGCCCTTTGGGGTGGTCAAGGTCGATGCGGCGCCGGGCGTGATCACCATCACTTTCAAGAAAAACCCGCCCATTGACCCCATGAAAATCATTCAGATGATTCAGAAGAACAAGCACATCAAGCTGGCGGGCAACGAGAAACTGCGTATAGAGCGGGAACTGCCTGAGGTGAAAGACCGGGCGCAGATGGTGCGCGATGTCTTGCGCAGTTTGGGGCAGCCGGTGGTGCTTGCATGATTTCTGATTTGGCATGGGCCCTGGCATCGGCTGGACTGTAAGCTTCCAACGCTCACTGGAGAAACACGGTGGCAAATGCCTCTGAAAAAAAAGCTGACTATGCGGTGGCCACCCCCGTGCGGCACGTCCGCCTGTTTCGCAATGGCGCGAACCAGGCGGCGCGTATTCAGCAACTCAGTGCACAAATCGGCGGGGCGCTCTGTACCCGCTCGGTCGTGGAATGCGAGTCGCGTTTTGGCGCAGAGTAAGTGGGCTTCATCAATCTGGTGTGCAAGATTGAGACCATGCTGGAGTTCGTACTTTCAAAAC
>CAZBKX010000400.1:0-4954 GCA_964492535.1 uncultured Rhodoferax sp.
CGCAGACCGCCGCGCCGCGCGCCACGCTGGGCCCGGCGCCGCTGAAGGAACAGGTCATCCACTTCATCAACAAGAAGATGCCCGGCGGCCTGCCCAAGAAGACGGCGCGTGCGCTGCTGGACATCGAGGACAAGGATTACGTCCCCATCATCCGCGATCCGCAGGCCACCACCGCCGAGACCGAGGCCGTCTTCTACTTCCCCGGCTGCGGCAGCGAGCGTCTGTTCAGCCAGGTCGGGCTGGCGACGCAGGCCATGCTCTGGCACGCCGGCGTGCAGACCGTACTGCCGCCAGGCTACCTGTGCTGTGGCTATCCGCAACGCGGCAGCGGCCAGTTCGACAAGGCCGAGAAGATGATCACCGACAACCGGGTGCTGTTCCACCGGGTGGCCAACACCCTGAATTACCTGGACATCAAGACCGTGGTGGTGAGTTGCGGCACCTGCTATGACCAGTTGCAGGGTTACCAGTTTGACAAGATCTTCCCGGGTTGCCGCATCATCGACATCCACGAGTACTTGCTGGAGAAAAACATCACGCTGGGCAATGCGGGCTCGTTCCTGTTTCATGACCCCTGCCACAGCCCCATGAAATTGCAGGAGCCGATCAAGACCGTCAAGGCCTTGCTGGGCAACAACGTGGTGCAGTCCGAGCGCTGCTGCGGTGAGTCCGGCACGCTGGCGCTGAACCGGCCTGATATTTCGACCCAGGTGCGCTTTCGCAAGGAAGAGGAAATCCTCAAGGGCGAGACCCGGCTGCGCGAACAGGGCGGTTTGGGCGCGCAGGAAAACATCAAGATCCTCACCTCGTGCCCCGCCTGCCTGCAAGGCCTGAGTCGGTTTGGTGACGACCTGAAAAACGGCTTGTTGGAGGCTGATTACATCGTGGTCGAGATGGCCAACCAGATCCTGGGCGACCAGTGGATGCCCGATTACGTCAAGCTGGCGAACAACGGCGGCATCGAGCGCGTGCTGGTGTAAGGCGTGCCCGGATGATCATCGCAAGCTGTCCTCTGTGCGCTGATGTAGGTGGCACGCTGGTATTCAAGGGGGAGAAGTTCCGGGTGATCCGGGCCGATGAGCCAGGTTTTCCCGCGTTTTACCGGGTGGTCTGGACGGAGCACGTGGCCGAGTTCTCGGATCTTGGGCCCGATGACCGAAGCCTGTGTATGGCGGCAGTGGTGGCGGTGGAGCTGGCGTTGCGCGAGCAGGTGCAGCCCACCAAGATCAACCTGGCGGCACTGGGCAACATGGTGCCGCATTTGCACTGGCATGTGATTGCCCGCTTTGACTGGGACAGTCATTTCCCGGCGCCCGTGTGGGCCGCCGCCGTGCGCCCCCAAAATACCGAGGCCCTGACGGGAGTCACGGCGCGGCTGGCACAGGCGGACCTGGCCATCAAATCCGCACTGGCTACGTTGTGCCGGGGCGTGTGATAGTTTCAGTTCTTTTCACCTCAATCAATCACCGGGAGTATTCACATGGCAGGCTTGCAATCCGGCGCTCCAACGCCCCAATCCATCACGGTGCACAGCCAGTCCAAAGTGCTGGAGGTGTCTTTTTCTGATGGCGCCGAGTTCCGTATTACGTTCGAGCTGATGCGGGTGTACTCCCCCTCGGCCGAGGTGGCCGGGCATGGGCCAGGCCAGGAAGTGTTGCAGACTGGCAAGCGTGATGTGGAGTTGGCCGGCCTGGAGCCGGTGGGCAACTATGCTGTGCAGCCCGCGTTTTCCGACGGGCACGACACCGGCATTTTCTCGTGGGATTACCTGTATTTTCTGGGTTCCCAGCAAGATCAGTTGTGGGCCGACTACACCGCCCGATTGGTCGCAGCCGGAGTCGACCGCGACGCGCCCATGCCTGAGAAAGCGGGACAAGGCTGCGCCAGTCATTGAGGCAATTTGCTACATAATTTGACTGTATTAAGTCAATAAATGTGCCGTCCAGAGCCCAATTTAATTATATTTACAACATGTTGCGATCTTTTGCGGGTATTCCTTATTTTCTGCCCCAGCGTTCGTGTCTAGCATGGCATCCATGACAACAACTCATTTTGGTTATCAATCGGTCGACGAGACCGAAAAAGCGAAGCACGTACGAAGCGTGTTTGATTCGGTGGCGCCCAAATACGACCTGATGAATGACCTCATGTCGATGGGCCTGCACCGGGCCTGGAAAGCGTTCACGCTGATGGTGGCGAACCCGCGTGAAGGCGACAAGGTGCTGGATATCGCGGGCGGCACGGGTGACCTGGCGCTGGCGTTTTCCAAAAAAGTCGGCAAGAGCGGGCAAGTGGTGCACACCGACATCAACGAAGCCATGCTGCGTACCGGGCGCAACCGCCTGCTGGATGCCGGGGTGTCGCTCGCGACCCTGGTCTGCGACGCCGAGAAACTGCCTTTTCCAAATAACCATTTCGATCTGGTCAGCGTGGCTTTTGGCTTGCGCAACATGACTCACAAAGACGTGGCGCTGGCCGAGATGAGCCGGGTGCTCAAGCCGGGTGGCAAGTTGCTGGTACTGGAGTTCTCCAAGGTCGCGCCTCCTTTGGCGAAGGCCTATGACTGGTATTCCTTCAAGGTATTGCCCAGGCTGGGCCAGCTGGTGGCGGGCGATGACGCCAGCTACCGCTACCTGGCTGAATCCATCCGGATGCACCCGGGGCAGGACGAGCTCAAATCCCTGATGAAGAATAATGGCTTTGGCCATGTGGACTATCACAACATGACCGGTGGGCTGGTAGCCTTGCATGTGGGAATCAAGTGTTGAACTTCGACACCCGCCGAGTTTTTAATTATTTTTTGGAGACGCCATGAAATTCTGGTCCTTAATATTCGCAGTCACCATGATGCTGGTGGGCTTCAACGCTGAGGCACAAAAGCGTTTTGGCGGCGGCAAATCCATCGGGCAGCAGTCCAGTAACGTCACCCAGCGCCAGGCACCTGCCCAAGGCGCAGCCAAAGCGCCACCACCAGCAGGGGCCGCTGCTGCAGCACCCAAGAAGCCTTGGGGTGCCATGTTGGGCGGTCTCGCTGCGGGCCTGGGTCTGGCCTGGTTGGCCAGCTCGCTGGGCTTTGGCGAAGGTATGGCGCAGTTCATGATGTTTGCCCTGCTCGCACTCGTGATCATGATGGCGGTGGGCTGGTTCATGCGCTCACGCAAGGCGGCGCAATCGCAAAACACGGCAAGTTCACCGTTTGCTTTTCAAGGTGCGTCTGCCAGCAATGCCCAAACGCTCAGCAGCTATCGGCCTGAGAATGTGGGCAACGACGCATCTGCCCGCCCCTGGGAGCGCAACAGTACGGCGTTTGAAGCGCTGAAGCCTGCCCCTGGCGCCGGCGCGTCCATGATTGGCTCCGGTCTTTCGGGCTCGCAAAGCTGGGGCGTACCTGACGGCTTTGACGCTGAAGGGTTCCTGCGGTCCGCGAAGGCCAATTTTGTGTCTTTGCAAGCTGCTTGGGACAAGTCCGACATCAACGCTCTGCGTGTGATGATGACCGACACCATGCTTCAAGAGATCCAGTCCCAATTGGCTGACCGTGAAGTTCACACCGGCGGGCCCGTAAATCTGACCGATGTGGTGATGATCGAAGCCCAGTTGCTGGGTATCGAAGACACCGGCGCCGGCTACATGGCCAGCGTCGAATTCTCCGGCATGATCCGCGAAGAGCCATCGGCGGGCCCGAGCCCGTTCCGCGAAGTGTGGAACATGACCAAGTCCAAAACCGGCAACAGTGGCTGGCTGGTCGCTGGCGTCCAGGCTCTGCAGTAACGAGTCAAGCCCATTCTCCAGCAGGCCATGTGGGATGCACGGCTTCTGCAGAGAATAAATAGGGCATAAAGCGGGAATAATGGGGACTATGGCAACACAGTCCCCATTTCCTTTTTTGGGCGGTTTTATGCAAAACCTTCCCCTCCCTAATGTGCAGCCGCCCGCCTGGGCCGTCGATGAGGCCCAGCGCCGCGTCGTCTTGTTGCTCAATCACATCTTGATGCAGGAGGCCGAGGCCACCCAGCGCCTTGTCAGGCAAAAAGGCAGCGTGGTCCTGATGCAGTGGCGCTTGTTTTCCATCAAATTGATGGCCACCCCAGCCGGTTTGCTGGATATTTCCACCCCTGAATCCAAGCCCGATCTGGTGTTGGTTGTCACCGAGACATCACCTTTGGCCTTGGTACAGACCGTTTTACGCGGGGACAAGCCTACCGTGCGCATTGAAGGCGATGTCCAACTGGCAGCCGAGGTCAATTGGCTGGTGGACCATGTGCGCTGGGATCTTGAAGAAGACCTGTCCCGGGTGTTGGGCGACGCACCCGCTTATGCCCTGGGGCAGGTGGCACGTGCCATGTCAGGCGCCTTGCGGCAGTTTTTAGGCGCGAAGGCAGCAGGTGGGGCTACCCAGGCACCGACATGACGCGCCTTTTTAGGGGCGTTTTCATTGTTTTTATTGTCCTGCGCTACGGCCTGGATGAGCTCTTTCTGACAAGTTTCCAAAAACCGTGGTTGCGCTTGATTGCCCGCATCGTCTCGGTAGGACGCAACCTCGACGCGCCAAGGGGTCAACGTATCAGGGAGGCGCTGGAGCGTCTGGGGCCCATTTTTGTCAAGTTCGGGCAAGTGCTCTCCACCCGGCGTGATTTGATGCCGGTTGATATTGCAGATGAATTGGCTCGCTTGCAAGACCGGGTGCCGCCCTTTGCGAGCCAGGTGGCCATTGACACGATTGAGCGAGCCTTCAACAAGACGGTGGACGACATCTTTGTCTCCTTTGAGCGCGAGCCCGTCGCCAGTGCCTCGATTGCGCAGGTGCACTTTGCCGTGCTGAAGGACCGCACGGGGCTGTCCCGTGATGTGGCCGTCAAGGTGCTCAGGCCTGGCATGCTGTCGGCGATCGAGAAGGACCTGAGCCTGATGCGCATGATGGCCGGCTGGGTGGAGGGGCTGTCGGCGGATGGCA
>CAZBKX010000401.1:0-11801 GCA_964492535.1 uncultured Rhodoferax sp.
AGGGGCTGGCGGTGGTGGTGAGGACCCCGGGTCAGTTCGTCAGGCTGACTCGTCTGGGGACGTCCTCATCCGTCTTGGTGTGAGACACCAAGACTTGGCCCGATCTCTCGAACCCCCCAGCTCCATACGCAGTTGAATCCAACCCCGTATGAATGCACTGTAGTGGCTTGGCATCCTGATTCCATTGCGAATTCTCAAGAATAGGTCCTGAGACGCGCGGGATCATGGGCCATGAAATCCACTTTTCAAGCATGAAGACCCGACCTTCAAACAAAGCATCCACGAGGCTCGGCAAGCGCTACAGCGTCAAGCTGCCCCTGGATCTGGCGGCCCGTCTGGAAGCCTTATTCGAAATGCACCCGGGAACCCCCCGGTCCCATCTCATGGCTGACCTGCTCCGCCTGGGTGTGGCCGAGGTAGAGAGGTCTCGCGCGGGTGAAGAGCTGGCGCATCAGTTCGCCCCACTCGACAGCCGGCAACCCATTTACTTATTGAGTGGGCCGTTTGCCGAGTTTCACAAACTGCTCCACAAGCATCATCTTGCCCTGGAGCGGGCACATAACGAAGAGGATGCGTCAGAGCCGGACATCAACGCGGGTTACCAGTTGGGTGATGCAGCCGACTTGGAGTGACTTCGCCCGGCACCTAGCCGGCGGGCTATCCCTTGCCTATGTCAGGGGCAAGTGCTGTCTTTTGGGCGGCAACGGCGCCGCCCGCCCACAAAATAGGATGAACTACCATGCAATCTCGCGATCAGGGGGCGCCCATAGGCTCCCGGCGCCTGATTGCAAAGGATTCATCAGATTTTTGAAAGGCTTGGTCATGGCAATTGGTTGGTTGACCGTATTGAAGATGGTTCCCTGGACGGATGTCATCAGCAACGCCCCAGCAGTGGCCGAAGGTGCCAAAAAGCTTTGGAAAGGGGTAGCCAAAAAGGCGCCGGCGACTGCAGCAGATGCCGGCTTTGCCCCTGGTGCTGCGTCCGATTCACTCGACCCCCCCAGCCTCACTTCACTCCAAATGCAACTCACAGCCACCGAGGCGGCTGTGGCTGACTTACGCCAGCAAATGTTGGCATCGTCCGAGCTGATCAAGGAACTGGCCGAACAAAATGCTCAGCTGATCAAGCGAGTGGAGACCAACCGGGCCCGGCTTGTGTGGCTGGCGCTATTCACCGCCGCGCTGGCGATTTACCTGATGGTCATGCGGACCTGAAGCCCTTTTTTTCATAAAAACGAGAAAATTTTCGATATGAAAACCCGTACCCTCTTTCTGATTCTGGTCCTTGTGGCCATTGGCGGCTTTTCTGCGCTCAACTGGAACGCCTTCCTCACGCCCACGTCGCTCAACTTGGGGCTGGCTGAAGTACAGGGACCACTGGGCTTGATCATGCTCGGGGCCCTGGTGATGGTGGCTGCGGTGTTCATGGTCTACATCCTTTATTTGCAGACGACCGTCCTGCTGGACACGCGCCAACATACCAAAGAACTGCAAAGCAACCGCAAGCTCGCTGACCAGGCCGAGGCTTCACGGTTCACTGAACTGCGTGGGTTTCTGGAGACAGAACTCAAACGCCAGCTGGCGCAGGACGCCGAGTCCCGGGCGGCGGTGGTCGCTCGTATTGACCAGTTGGAGCGAGACTTGCGCACGGCAGTCGAGCAGTCAGGTAACTCCCTGGCGGCCAGCCTGGGTGAGCTGGAAGACCGGCTGGACCGAGGCAACAAGGACGCCACCCACACCCTGTTGGCCTGACTTGGCGCGCCGCTTTTAACGCGGCAAACGCTGGCGTGCCACCTGGCGCAGCAGCAACACCAGGCCCGCTGCGGCAATCGTCAACCCGATCACCAGTGCAACCCAGAAGCCTTTGGCGCCCCAAGGCTCAGTCGGCACCCAGGGCCAGCCCTGAGGCGCAATGCCCAGGGCAAACCCTAGCGGCAAAGAAACCACCCAAAACGCGGTCAGGTGAATCAACATCGGCGCGCGCGTGACCTTATAGCCACGAATAGCGGAGCTGGCCGCCACCTGGGTGGCGTCCGACAGTTGAAAAATAGCCGCCACAAACAGCAGTTGTGCCGCCAGCGCGATCACCGCCACATCGCGGGTGTAGGCCGCCGCAATGGAGTAGTTGAAGACCGCCATGCCAACGGCCGACACCACGGCGAACGCCAATGAGATGGCCACGCCCACCCACGCCCGAAAGCGCGCTGCCACGGGGTCGCCGGCGCCCAGGGCCTGACTGACCCGCGTGAGCAAAGCCATGCCCAGGCTCAGGGGCACCATGAAGACGAGCGATGAAAAGTTCAAGGCAATCTGGTGGGCCGCCACCTCGGTGCTGCCAAATCGGGCCACCATCAAGGCAATCAGACTGAAGGCGCTCACCTCGGCAAAATAGGTCACTCCAATGGGCAGCCCCAGGGCAAGCAAGCTGCGGATTTGCGGCCAGTTGGGCGCCTCAAACCGGTCAAACGGCCAAGTGGCACGGTAGGCGGGTGCGCGTCGCATCCACCACCACAGAGCGACCAGGTTGAACCACACGCACACCACCGTAGCCCAGGCGCAGCCCAGTCCGCCCATCGGTGCGAAGCCCAGCTTTCCAAACACCAGGACCCAGTTCACCAGCACGTTGAGCAGCAAACTCAGCAAGGCGGTCACCATCAGCGGCTTGGTCTGGTCCAGGCTGGCGCTGTAGCCGTACAGCACGCGGTACAGCGCAAAAGCGGGCAGTGCCAGGCTGGAGATGCGCACAAAGGCCCGTGCCAGGTCGCGCACCTGCGGCTCCAGGCTCAAGTGGTCAAACACCAGGCTGGCCAGGTTGGCCACCACCACGGCGAGCAGACCCACGCCGAGCGCCTTCCAGAGTGCCTGGCGCACCACCGGCGGCACGGCAGCAAAGTTCTTGGCGCCCACATGGTGAGACACCACCGGATTCACTGCCAGGGTGATGCCGATGAGGGTGATGATCACCATGATCCAGATCGAGGTGCCCAGTGAAACACCTGCGAGGTCTTGCGCGGAGGCGTGTCCCGCCATGGCGACCTCGGCCACCGACATGCCCACGGTGGCCAGTTGCCCGATCAAAATGGGCCAGGTCAACCGCCACAGGGCAAGCGATTCTGCACGCGCGTCCACGCCCACAGCGGCGCTGGCAAGCTTACGAAGCGATGAAATCGTGGGCATCAAGAAGGCAGCAGCGCGATCAGCGCCCGCGCATGAACAGCGCATCGAGCTCGCTGAGCTTGATCTGGCGCCAGGTGGGGCGGCCGTGGTTGCACTGGTCGGACCGGTCGGTTGCTTCCATCTGGCGCAAAAGCGCGTTCATTTCTTCCAGGGTCAGGCGGCGGTTGGCGCGCACGGCGCCGTGGCAGGCCATGGTGCCGAGCAGCTCGTTCTGGGCCCGCTGGATCACCGTGCTGGCCTCATGTTGGGCGAGTTCGGCCAGCACACTGCGGGCCAACTCCACCGAATCACCTTGGGCCAGGGTGCTGGGCACGGCACGCACGGCCAGAGTTTTGGCCGAGAACGGCGTGATCTCCAGGCCCAGCACGGCCAGTGCCTCGGTGTGGGCCTCGGCCGTGGCCACCTCGGCCGGTGTGGCCGCAAAGGTCGCAGGAATCAACAGCGGCTGGCTGATCAGGCGGCTCATGGGGCCGTTTGTGTCATCGTTCAGTTGGGTCTTGAGTCGCTCATACACGATGCGTTCATGGGCGGCGTGCATATCCACAATGATCAGGCCCTGCCTGTTTTCCGCCAAGATGTAGACGCCTTGCAGCTGGGCCAGCGCACGCCCCAAAGGCCAGTCACCCTCAGGCAGAGTGATTGGCACGGCCTGGGTTTGGGTAGGGGGCTGTACAGACCCCCGGGGCGCCAACGGGGACGCCATCAGGGGCTGTGCGGGTAGGCCGGGCTGCCACAACGCGCCCAAGTCACTCACCCGGTGGCCATTCTCAATATTAAAATTAATAGCTGTCTGGGCAATATATCCGCCGGCTACCGGCCTATTTGACGCATAAAAACCTGATTTTTCCGCCTGGGAACCCTCTGGCGAACCGCTTGAGGCCTCGGAGGGCGTCGCGATCAGTCCCAGCGCTAGGGTAGCCCCCGCGCGCGGTGCCGCCAGCGCGTCTTCCACGGCGTGGCGCACGGCCTGGTGGACCTCCCGGCTGTCCCGAAAGCGCACCTCGATCTTGGTCGGGTGCACGTTCACGTCCACGCGGGTCGGGTCAATCTCGATGTACAGCGCATACACGGGCTGGCGGTGACCGTGCAGCACGTCTTCATAGGCGCTGCGGGCGGCGTGTGTCAGCACCTTGTCGCGTACAAAGCGGCCGTTCACGTAGCAAAACTGCTGGTCCGCCCGCGAGCGCGCGGCATCCGGAATACCCGCGCGGCCCCACACCCGCACGGCGGGCGCGTGTTGCTGTTGGCTGGCACTGGTGCGGTAATTCACCGCCACAGACCGCTCCACAAACTCGGCACCCAGCACATCGGCCAAGCGCTGATGAAGCGTGGCGTGATCGGGGACGGATTCGCCCTCGGGCAGGTCGCTCATAACGGTGGGCTCCAGGCTGGCAGGCGGGCAGCGCCGCCATTGCTCGATCATGCGGCCCTCGTGCCAGATGGCAAAACCCACATCAGGGCGGGCCAGGGCATGGCGGCGTACCGCCTCCACGCAGTGTGCCATTTCAGTGGCATCGGTCTTAAGGAACTTGCGCCGGGCGGGGGTGCTGAAAAACAGTTCTTTCACCTCCACCGTGGTACCAGTGCTGCGGGCCACGGGCTTGAGCTCGCCGGTCTGGCCTTCCAGCGCATAGGCATTGTTTTGGCCGCTTGCTCTTGAATAAATCGAACAGTCAGCTATGGAGTTGATAGCGGCCAGCGCCTCGCCCCGAAACCCCATCGTGCCCACCGATTCCAAGTCAATCAGGCTGCTGATCTTGCTGGTGGCGTGGCGTTTGAGGGCAATTGGCAACTCCTCGCGCAGGATGCCCGCCCCGTCGTCTTCCACAGAAATCAGCCGCACGCCGCCTGCAAGGAGTCGCACTGTGACCTGACTGGCGCCTGCGTCCAGCGCGTTGTCCACCAACTCTCGCACCACTGAGGCAGGGCGCTCCACTACCTCGCCCGCAGCGATCTGGCTGATCAGCTCATCGGGGAGTTCACGAATCGGGCGACGGGGAGAGGGGGAAAGGGGGGCATTCACTGCGCGTATTTTGGGCTGGGCGAGTGACTCAGTCGGCGCCCGGAAGGCACACCATCACTCTTGTAGGCCCCCACCCGGTTAACAGTGCAACCCCTGTTGATGGATCTCGATGACGTCAACGCAACTTACCCCAGCTTGTGACCTGGGTGGTGTTGGCAAAGCCGCTTGCGTCATCGGCATCAAATCCGAATTCAGCATCATGCAGATCCGCCAGGTAAATCATGGCCGCTGCAGTCTGCTGGTTAAATCCGGCGCGAGCTTGGCCCATCCCATCATTGCTATCCATGATGAGTTTGCCAATGTAGGCGCTGCACTCCTTGTGGCCCCACAGCGTTTGGATGGCCAGGGCAATGCGGGGATGCTGTGCCTCCACCAAGCGCATGGCATTGTCTTTGCGCCGTTGTGTTGGCTTTTCAGTCAAGCTCATAGGCTGTGTAGGCACTTCCAGATCAATATCGACCGACAATGGGGCCAAAGAAGGCGGCGGCGCTTGGGGTGCGGTTCCACGTATCGCCGCCATCTCCGCGGCATTGAACCTTGGGTCTTGCTCGGCTAACGCGCTTTCCCACAAGCCCCAAGCCGTTTCCTGGTCCCCTTCGTTAATTTCCAGCCCACGGGAATCCAAGGCATCCTTGCCAGAGGTGCCTGGAACTTTCTTTCCCTTGCCAAAGAACCTACCAAACATCAGATTACCTCTAAATTTAGAGTAGATTTTACCTCAGGCAACTTATCCTCACCCCGCAACGGCTTTTGATTCCAGCACTATTGGTTACCAGTGGGCCCATGAACTTCAATTTTCGAGTGGAGTCCCGCAGAGCTGTCAGACATCCTTTGAGGAATTCTCAATCGTCGTGATCTGCTGCATGGATTGAACCGGATCGTTTGTGCAACGCGACGCCCGACTCATAGCAACTCAAGGACAAGGGTGCATGCCCGATGGCAACCTTCACACCACCCTGGTCAACTCTTTTTGACCGCGTCCTTGAGCGCATCTTTCGCGTCTTCCAGCACCTCTTTGACATCCCCCACGGCCTTCTGTGCCTTGCCCTCGGCCTGCTTTTGCAGGCCTTTGGCTTCTTGTGTCGGGTTGCCAATCAATTTACCGGCTTCTTCCTGAACTTTACCGGTAGCGTCTTTGATGGCGCCCTTGACTTGATTTTTATTGATCATGGTGTTTCTCCTTCAGAGTGAATGGGATGGGATGGCCGCCCTCAAGGCCGCACGGCAATCTCGTTTTTGACGGACTTCACGCCGCTGACGCCACGGGCGATCCGCTCGGCAGTCGCTTTTTCAGTCCCGTTCTTGGCAAAGCCGGACAGCATCACCACGCCATTGAGTGTCTCCACACTGATGGCAGCAGCGTCCACTTCCTTGCTCTCCACAAAGCGGGCCTTGACTTGCGTGGTGATACCAGTGTCGTCAATGTAGGCGCCTACCGTTTCCTGCCCTCGTGTCACTGCACAGCCCGTGGCGGTCAGTAAAACAAGGGCCGTGATCGTGGCGGCAAGGGGTATTCGAATCAACATAAGCGACCTCCAAATAGTGAAGTTGATATATCGAAATGTGGAGATTGAAAATCACAAGAGACTCTGCTATGTCACACACTTCGGGTGAGGCTTCAGTTTGGCAGGAGGGTCTGGCAGGCCCTTGAGAATTCTCAAGCGAGCCCGATAACGGTCCGCTCACACTGACTTGGCTCGATAAAAATGCTAGTGCTGAGGGGACTGGTGGGCTGTCCTATTAAGTCATTGCCAGTACTTGGCGGAGAGGAGAAAAATGCTTGAAACCATCGCCATCGTTTTGATTATTTTCTGGCTTTTGGGTTTGGTCAGTTCTTACACCTTGGGTGGATTCATTCACGTGTTGCTGGTGGTCGCTGTGGTCGTCATCTTGATTCGGGTGATCCAGGGGCGGCGACTTTAGCGCTGGGGTCGGTTGGAATGAGCGGGTCGGGCTGAACGGGGATAATCCCCGCCCATGGAATTCATTACGCTTTTGTTCGACTTCATCCTGCACGTAGACAAACACCTGGAGATGTTTGTGCAGAACTACGGCTGGTGGGTTTACGCCCTGCTTTTTTTGATCATTTTTGTTGAGACTGGCGTCGTGGTCATGCCGTTTTTGCCCGGGGACTCGCTGCTGTTTGTGGTGGGTGCCATGTGTGGTGCGGGCTTGATGAGTTACCCCATCGCATGCGGCGTGCTGGTGGCTGCGGCTATTTTGGGTGACCAGTGCAACTACGCCATTGGGCGGGCGGTCGGGCCGAGGGTGTTCAAGTGGGAAAACTCCCGTTTCTTTAACAGGGCAGCGTTCGATCGGGCCCACGATTTTTATGAGCGCTATGGCGGCATCACCATCATCCTGGCGCGGTTTATGCCATTTTTGCGCACGTTTGTGCCGTTTGTGGGCGGTGTGGCCCACATGAACCGCGCCACGTTCACCTTCTTCAATATCATCGGCGCCCTGATCTGGGTGTTTGGTATCTGCACCGCGGGGTACTTTTTGGGCAGCATCCCGTGGGTCAAGACCAACCTGGACAAAATCATCTGGGCGATGATTTTTATTCCTGGCATCGTCATTGTGTTGGGCGCCTGGAAGGCGCGG
The DNA here is from genome assembly GCA_964492535.1 of uncultured Rhodoferax sp. Lineage (GTDB taxonomy): Bacteria > Pseudomonadota > Gammaproteobacteria > Burkholderiales > Burkholderiaceae_C > Rhodoferax. Next base: position 7,805 of record CAZBKX010000401.1, read on the forward strand.
CGCGCGAACCGGGCGGCAGCAGCAGCCTAGACCGTGCGGTTTCTGGCCAGTGGCGGGTTTTTGGAGAAATAAGTGACGATGGCCCGCATCAGGGCGTCGGCCAACTCATTTTGGTAGGCTGCGCTGTTGAGCTTGGCTTCTTCTTCCGGGTTACTGATAAAGGCCGCTTCCACCAGCACGCTGGGAATGTCCGGCGCCTTGAGCACGGCAAAGCCCGCTTGCTCCACCCGGGGCTTGTGCAGCTTGCCGACACGGCCAATTTCGCCTAGCATGGCTCCGCCGATCTTCAGGCTGTCATTGATCTGGGCAGTGGTGCTCATGTCAAACAATGCCCGTGTCACTTGTGCATCCTTGGCCTTGATGTTCAAGCCGCCCACCTGATCGGCCTTGTTTTCTTGCGCTGCCATCCAGCGCGCGGCGGTGCTCGATGCGCCACCCTGGCTTAGCGCAAAAACGCTGGCGCCCTGGGGGCGTGGTGTAAAAAACGCGTCGGCGTGAATGCTGATGAACAAGTCGGCCTGCACATGGCGGGCCTTTTGAACTCGCACATGCAGGGGCACAAAGAAATCGGCGTCGCGTGTGAGGTAGGCGCGCAAGGTGTTGCCGTTGATGGTGGTGGCGTCAATGCGGTCACGCAGGCGGTGCGCCAGCCGCAAGACCACGTCTTTTTCCCGTGTGCCGCCGGGCCCGATGGCGCCAGGGTCTTCACCGCCGTGGCCGGGATCCAGGGCGATGATGATCAGGCGATCGGTGGCGGCAGTGGCAGCGGTCCTGGGGGCGGGTACAGCAGCTATTTTTGAGTCATTCAGGCCTCTTGCCGGCGCGTTGTTTGGGGTGGTAGCTACTGTTTTAGGTAGGTCCGGCTGGCCTGGGATGGCGGCCGGCGTCCTCTGTGCAATCAGGTCTCCCAAGGGGTCGACCGGCGGAGTGTCTTTGATTCTTTCGGCAATCAGTGCTTCCAGTGGATCGGCCACCTGGGTTGGGTACAGGTCGAACACCAGACGGTGCTGGTAGGCGGCCACGGGGGGCAGGGTGAAGACCTGAGGGGCGACAGCTTGCTTGAGGTCCAGCACCAATCGCACCACGCCGGGGGCGTTTTGTGCCACCCGAATGCCGGCAATGGTGGGGTCGTCCGAGCGGACCTTGGCAACCAGCTCTCGCAGGGCCGGGTTGAGTTCAATGCCCTCAATGTCCACCGCCAGCCTTGGTGGGTTGGGAACGAAAAACTGACGCACTTTCAGCGCGCTGTCCGACTCGATGGTGACGCGCGAATAGTCCGGTGCCGGCCACACCCGCACCGCCACAATGCTGGCGCCCCAAGCCAGGTGCTGACGGCCCAGCAGCAGCGCCATCGTGGCGGTTTGCAGGAGATGGCGGCGTTTCATGGGGGGGCGCCAGCCTCGGGTGGGGTTGAATTCGGCGCGAGGGCACTCTCCAGCAAGGTTTGGCCTGTCGGGGTTTGCGCCGTCAAAACCACATCACGCACATCGTCGTCCATGGCTTTCAAATGAATGATCAAGTCGGCCTGGGGAATGAATCCAGCGGCCTTGTCAGGCCATTCGGCCAGCTTGAGCCCGGGGCTGGCAAAAATATCCCAAAAGCCAGCGTCTTCCCATTCGCGCGGGTCGCTGAAGCGGTAGAAATCAAAGTGCCAGACATGGAGCTCGGGCAATTCGTAGGGTTCTACCACGGCGTAGGTGGGGCTTTTGACCCGGCCTTGCACTCCGAGTGACCGCAACAGGTGGCGCACCAGCGTGGTTTTGCCGGCGCCCAGGTCGCCACTCAATTCAATGAAGGCATTGCGTAGCCCCGGTTCTTTGGCCAGCGCGATGGCAAAGCGCTGGGTCGCCGATTCGTCGCGCCAGACCAGGCTTTTTACAATAGGGGTGTGACCCATTCCAGCAATCATTTCAATAGCATCCCGTGGGTGTCCAAAATTCAGGCCTGGGCCCGGGAGTTGGGATTTTCCCAAATTGGTGTGGCCGGTGTGGATTTGTCTTCATCAGAGACAGGATTATCGGCCTGGCTGGCCCAGGGCTTTCATGGTGACATGGCTTATATGGCTGCGCACGGTTTGAAGCGCGCGCGCCCTGCGGAATTGGTGCCCGGCACCGTGAGTGTCATCACGGCGCGCATGGATTACTTGCCCGCTGCCACGCCCCCACAGTGGCAGGCAGTGGAGTTTGATCGGCTCAATCACCCGGCCGAGGGCATCGTGTCAGTCTATGCCCGGGGGCGGGACTATCACAAGGTTTTGCGTAAGCGCTTGCAACAGCTCAGCGATCGCATTGCGGGCGAAGTCGGGCCTTTTGGCCACCGTGTATTCACCGACTCCGCCCCGGTGCTGGAGGCCGAGTTGGCCGCGCGCAGCGGTCAGGGTTGGCGCGGCAAGCACACGCTGCTGCTCAACCGGGATGCGGGTTCCATGTTTTTCCTGGGTGAAATTTACGTCGATCTGGCGCTACCCCCCACTGAACCGGTCACCGCGCATTGCGGCGCCTGCAGCGCCTGCATCACGGTGTGTCCCACCCAGGCCATCGTGGCGCCGCACCGGCTGGACGCCCGGCGCTGCATCTCGTACCTGACCATTGAGCACGCCGGCGCCATCCCGCTTGAGTTTCGGCCCTTGATCGGCAACCGCATTTATGGCTGCGACGATTGCCAGTTGATTTGCCCCTGGAACAAGTTTGCCCAGCGCAGCGCCTTGCCTGACTTTGACGAGCGCCGGGGCCTGGCGGGCAGCCAACTGGTGACGCTGTTCGGCTGGACCGAGGACGATTTTTTGCGCTGGACCGAGGGCAGCCCGATCCGGCGCATCGGGCACGAGCGCTGGCTGCGCAACGTGGCTGTGGCCATGGGCAATGCGTTGCGTGCGGGGCCAGACCCCGGGATCATCGCGGCGCTGGCCCTGCGCGCCGATCACCCCAGCCTGCTGGTCCGGGAGCATGTGGCCTGGGCGCTGAATATTTAAGACTTTTAGCCCTCTGGCCGGTGTTTTGTATGGTTATCCAAGAGTAATTTTATAGCAAGTTCAGTACACCCAGCGCCAATGGCAAACTCGCCATACCCAGCAGGGTGGACAGCGTCACCAGTCCCGCCACATAAGAGCCGTCGTAGCCCATGCGGGCTGCCAACACGTAGCAGCTTGAGGCTGTGGGCAGGGCGGAAAAAGCCAGCAGCATGGTAGTTTGAACCGGGTTCAGCTGAAATGCCCGTGAAAGCCCCAGCGCCGCCAGCGGCATCAAAAAATGCCGAATGGTGAGCACCGCCACCGCCAGCGCCTTGGCCCGGCCCAGGGCGCCCAACTGCATGCCGGCTCCTGCCGCCATCAGGCCGAGTGCCAGTGAGGCGGCGCCGATCCGGTTAACGGTGGGTTCCAGCCACACCGGCAGGGTGAAGCCCAGCAAGTTGGCCGCAAGACCCGTGGCCGTGCCCAGAATGAGGGGGTTACGAACCAATTCCCGCAAAAAACCGCGCTGCGCATGGCGTGCCATGGGCCATACGGCCCCTACATTAAACAGGGGCACACACACGCCAATCAGCACGGCGATCAGCAGCAGGCCTTCAGGGCCCGTCAAGCGGTCGGCCAGGGCCAGACCGATGAAGGAATTGAAGCGAAACGCCACTTGTGCGCTGGCGGCATGGTCCCGGCTGGGAATGTGGCGGCCCAGCCACGGCCAATAAGGAAGGGAGTAAGCCAGAGCAATGCCCGTGAGCCCCAGCGCCCAGCCCGCGCCAATCAGGCTGGAGGCGGCACCCAGGTCCAACGGGCTTTTCACAATGGAATGAAACAGCAGCACGGGAAACAAAAAGTAATACACCAGGGACTCGACCTGCTCCCAAACGGAGCGATTGAGCGCGGTGTAGCGGCAGACCAGATAACCGCACAAGATGAGGGAGAAGTCGGGGAAGAGAAGTTGAGCGTAATTCACCGGGCTGAGAATACCAGCCTGACCCAGGTCAAGAGCGCACCGCGCAAGCCGAGGCCTCTGAGGGT
>CAZBKX010000402.1:0-3767 GCA_964492535.1 uncultured Rhodoferax sp.
ACCCTTGGTTCATTGAGGCGATTGTTTGTCAGGTTGCGTCGGCTCCTTGCGCCAGAGCCTGCATCGCTGTTCCGGTTGCTTAACCGCCCGCCCACCTGGTTTGTGGGGGATGATGCGCGGGAACTTCGGGAGGCCACCGAGGAATCGTCCGCTGTGCTGAACGACATTGCAGCCCTTCAGGAGCGGACCAAGCTTCTCCAGGAGGAGCTCACCGCGCACACCACCGAGCAAACCAACCGCAGTATTTTTGTACTTACGATCGTGACGGTGCTCGCCCTGCCGATCAATATCGTGACCGGCTTGCTGGGCATGAACGTGGGCGGCATCCCCATGGCAGATTCTCCCCACGGTTTCTGGCTGGTTCTGGGCGTGATTTTCATCTTCACCTTCCTGGCCGTCTGGCTGGTGTACCGAAGCCAACGAGAGTAGGCCGGTAGCAATCGAGCCGGGCCAGGTGGTCGACCCCACCCTCACGGCCGAGTTTTGTTGGGTCATCTGATCAAGCTCGGTAATGGACTCGTTGATCTCGGCCATGTTGTGACTGCCGTGTTCGGTTCAAATAGGGGCATGACACATGCCACGACACCCGACACGATTGACCACCGCCTTACCGAGCTTGAAATCAAGGCCAGCTTCTCCGAAGATCTGCTGGATCAGCTCAACCTCGTCATCGTGCGCCAGCAGCAGCAAATTGACCAACTGGTCCGTGAGCTGGGTCACCTGCGCCAACTCAGCGCCGACAACAGTGCGGGTGGCGCTCGCCATTCACTGGAAGATCTGCCACCGCACTATTGAACCCGATGACCCGTGCCTATTGCCAGGCCGGTTGCCGCGGGGCGACCAATTTGCCGTGCGGCAAGGTACCCAGGCGGCGAAACAGACTGCGGCAGTAGCCGCTGATCTGCAGGCATTTGTTGATTTCATCTACCGGCAAGGGCCCGGACACCACCACGATGTCATTCGCGCTCTCAAGTGAACCGGCCGCGCGCAGACGCCGGCGTGCCGTGGTGGCCCAGGAGTGAATGCGGGTGGGGCTGCCGTGCTCGTGCAGTACCCCGGTGCTGGCGTCAAAGGCGATGGCCACGGTATCGGTCTTGAGCCTCAGACTGTGCTCCCCGGTGACCTTGCTGGCCGGGGTGCTCAGATCATACAAATGGTAGTTGCCCTGTTTGAGCTGGTACTGCAAAGCCATGAAATCTCCTTGTTGGCTCTTATTCTGGAGTGTCAGAACAGGCTGCTAAAGCCGAAAAAGAGCCTGAAAAGCAGATTTACATCATTTTTTAGATGAAATTGACCCCTGGCCGTCGTTCTTATTGATTTTGTAGCTATCAAAAATGATTAATTTTGCCCATGCTGGTGCTCGGTCAGGCGGCCCTGCAGATAGTTCAGCACATCGTCCAGGCACACCAGGGCAGCGTAGTCTGACTCCGGGATGGTCACGCCCAGATGCTCATGCAGGCTCACCAGAAAATTGAGCCAGTCCATGGAATCCAGGTCCACCTGCTGGCGCAGGGGCCGATTGGGGACGAGTGTGGCGGGCTCAATCTCGGGCGCGATGGCGCACAGCAGGGTGAGTACGGTGTCGGTGAGCTTTTGTCGGTCCGGGGTCATGTGGAGGCTCTCAATAGGGGTGGGGCCGGCGTGCCAAGTTCGTCCAGCGTGTGGGGTCGCTGGAGCACCTCGCGCAGTTCCGCCAGAAACAGGGCGCCCCGGTGGCCGTCCGAGGCGCGGTGGTCGGCGGCCATGGTGGCGCACAGCAGGGGCGCTGCGACCAGCTGGCCTGACTCGACCCAGGGGCGCATGGCGATTTGGCCCAAACCCACCAGCGCCACTTGCGGCGGGTAGATCACGCCCAGCACCGACTGCACGCTTTGCTCGCCCAGGTTGGTCACGGTGATGGTGGGGTCGCTCATCTCCGAGCTGCGCAGCGACCCGGCGCGGGCCCGTTTGACCAGATCGGCCAGTTCGTGCATGAGTTGGGCGAGTGGTTTGGTGTCGACATCGTGCAGGGCCGGGGCCACCAGGCCGCCGCCGCGCAAGGAGATGGCCACGCCCGCATGCACTGGGGCGCTGGGCGTGAAGTGTTCTGCCACGTAAAACCCGTTGAGTTCGGGCGTGCGCTGGAGTGCCCGTGCTACGGCCTTGAGCAAGAGGGCCGCCGACAGGATGCGCGCGGTGATCGGCAGCCCGGCGTTGTGCTCTTGCAGCCAGCCCAGCGCCCGTGTCATCGGGATGGTCTCGGACAGGTAATAGTGCGGAATCTCGCGTTTGGAGCGGCTCATCGCGGCGGCGATGGCTTTGCGCATTTCCCTTTGGCGGTCGGTGGCTGTGGGTGGCGCCGATGTCTGGGCTGGCTGGGCCACGGCCGCCGCAGAGTGCGCACGGGACTGCGCTGCGGCTTCAATGTCGACCAAGGTGACTGCGCCCTGGGCGCCACTGCCTTGCACAACATCGGGGTTGATGCCCAAGGCCTTGGCGCGTTGGCGTGCCGCCGGCGAGACAGGATGACGCACTGGCTTGGGCGCGGGTTGGAACGATGGGACCGGTTCGGCCTGAGATGTTGGCGATACAGGAGCCGGTGCCTGGGCGGGCATCGGTACTTGTGAGGGTTTTGTTGCAGTGGCATCCTGCGGCATTGGGGCCGATTCGCCGGGCGCCAGCACATGGGCCAGCACCGTGCCCACCGGCACCTTTTCGCCGGGTTGCACCAGCAAGGCGTGCAGCACGCCCTCTTGCCAGATTTCCACATCGACAGCGGCCTTGGAGGTGTCGACCACCGCCACCACCTGGCCGCGCTTCACGGTGTCGCCGGGCTTGACGTGCCAACTCAGCAGTGTGCCCGAGTCCATGTCGGCGCCCAGCGAGGGCAGTTTGAAGTCGATCACGGCGTGCGCCCGAGCAAGGCTTGCACGGCAGCCACAATCTTGTGGGCTTGGGGCAGGGCGGCTTCTTCCAGATGGCGGGGGTAGGGAATAGGCACCTCCTCGCTGCACACCCGCGCCAGCGGGGCGTCCAGGTCAAAAAACGCCTGCTCGCCAATGCGTGCCATCACCTCGGCGGCCAGGCTGCCGGAGCGCCAGCCCTCACTCACCACCACGGCACGGCGGCACTTGCGCACCGACGCCACGAGGGTGGCGTCATCCAGCGGACGCAGCACCCGCAGGTCAACGACCTCGGCTGAAATACCCTGGCCTGCCAGGGACTCAGCGGCTTCCAGCGCTTTGGGCAGGCAGCCGCCATAGGTGATCAGGCTTACCTCGGTGCCGGTGCGGCGCACTTGGGCACTGCACAGATCCACCACGTCGGTGTCGCTCAGTTCGCCTTCACTGTTGTAGAGCTGCGCATGCTCGAAGATCAGCACCGGGTCGGGGTCGGCCAGCGCCAGGGCCAGCATGCCGCGGGCATCGGTCACGGTGGCGGGGGCCAGCACGCGCAGGCCCGGCACATGGGCATACCAGTTCTCAAAACTGTTGGAGTGCTGGGCCGCCACCTGCCGCCCGGCGCCGGTGGCCATGCGGATCACCAGGGGTACGGAGAATTGTCCGCCCGACATGTGGCGCAGCATGGCGGCGGTGTTGACGATGGGGTCCAGCGCGAGCAGGCTGAAGTTGACCGTCATGATTTCCACAATCGGGCGCATGCCCCCCAGCGCGGCGCCCACGCCTGCGCCCACAAATGCCAACTCGGACAGCGGGGTGTCCCGAATGCGTTCGGGTCCAAATTCCTTCAGGAGCCCATTGGACACGGCATAGGTGCCGCCGTAGAAA
>CAZBKX010000403.1:0-3570 GCA_964492535.1 uncultured Rhodoferax sp.
ACACCCGCAAGCGAATCTTCCTGGACCAGATGGACCAAGTGGTTCCCTGGGCTGCGTTGGTCGAAGCCATTGCCCCCTACTGCGTCCAAATCGGTCGACAAACCGAGCGAAGTACAGGAGATTACGCGTGAAATCCCATGATCTGAAAACCAACGACTCGCTACGCCAATTGGCAGTGAGTTGTTCAGACCTTCCTGGGGGGGGGTGCAGGATGGCTTGCGCAGGCAGCGGGTAACATAAGCTGCTGGCTGTTTCCCATTTTTCACCACGTCAGGATCACACACCATGCACCACGGAACCCTTGTTTCCTTGAGTTTGCTCGTTCTCGCTGGCTCTGCAGCGGCTCAGGGCTACCCCAACAAAGTGGTCAAGTTGCAGGTGCCCTTCGCACTGGGCGGTACCACCGACATCATTGCCCGGGTCATTTCAGAGCCTTTGGGCAAGGCGCTTGAACCAAACGTCATTGTTGAACACGAGGGCGATGGTGGGGGCGCAGTCGGAGCCAATGAGGCAACCATGGCTGTGCCTGATGGTTACTCGCTGGGTATGGGCACGGTGTCCACCACAGCGGCCAATCCAGCCATCAACCCCAAGACACCGTACAACCCGCTGACTGATTTCACGCCCCTCATCAATATTGCGGCCAGCCCCGATGTGATTTCGGTGCACCCCAGTGTTTCGGCCAAAGACGACAAGGCGTTTGTGGCCGAGCTGAAGAAGAACCCCGGCAAGCACTCTTACGCTTCATCTGGTGCCGGGGGTATCGGGCGCTTGCAGTCCGAACTATGGAAGGGGCTGCAAAGCGTGTTCATCACCCATATTCCCTCTGCTGGCGCAGGGCCCGCTTTGCGCGACACCGTGGGTGGGCAGGTTGAAATCATTTTTGACAACGTGCCATCGGCCATGCCGCACTTCAAAAACAATCGATTGATTCCCCTGGCCGTGGCTGCCCCCCAGCAACTGACTGCCTTGCCCAACGTATCCACCTTCGAGGAGTTGGGGCTGGAGCTGGTCAACCGGATGGCCTGTTACGGTATTTTGAGCCCCAAAGGACTGCCAAAAGACATGGTTGACATCATCAATGCAGCCACCCGCAAGGCACTGCAAGATCCGGCAGTCCGTAAACGCATTGAAGACACCGGTTCGGTCGTGCTGAGAAACACGCCAGAGCAGTTTGCGGCGCAAATGAGGGGCGAGCTGGCGGTGTACCAAAAAGTGGTGAAAACAGCCAGGCTCAAACTGGTGTGAGTTCACCCAAGCCGGCAATGGACGCTTCGGTCGATGCCTTCATTGACGCCATCTGGCTGGAAGAGGGGCTGTCCAAAAATACCCTGGCCGCGTACCGGCGCGACCTCAACTTGTATGCGGTCTGGCTCATGGGGCACCGCCAGAGCGACCTGGCTGGCACCACGGTAGCCGACATCAACGACTACTTTGCTGCGAAACACAGCACCACCAAGGCCACCACGGCCAACCGACGCTTGACCGTCTTCAAACGGTACTTTCGCTGGGGCCTGAGGGAGCGCCTGATCAGCACCGATCCAACGCTCAAGCTGTTGGCGGCCCGGCAGGCGCCCCGGGTGCCCAAGACCCTGACCGAGTCGCAAGTCGAGGCCTTGTTGGCCGCACCGGACGTCAGCATGGCGCTGGGCGTGCGCGACCGGACCATGCTGGAACTGATGTATGCCAGTGGACTGCGGGTGAGCGAGCTGGTCAGCTTGAAGGTGTTTAACGTCGGCCTCAATGAGAACGTTTTGCGGGTGATTGGCAAGGGCAACAAGGAACGCCTGGTGCCGTTTGGCGAGGTGGCCAGTGTCTGGCTCAAGCGTTATCTGGCGCAGGCACGGCCCGAGGTGCTGGCGGACAAGCAGACGGATGACCTGTTCGTGACCAGCCGTGGCGTCAACGCCGGCTCGGCCATGAGCCGGGTGATGTTCTGGATGATTGTCAAAAAACACGCACTGGGCGCCGGCATCACGGCGCCTCTGTCACCGCACACCTTGCGCCATGCGTTTGCCACGCATCTGCTGAACCATGGTGCTGATTTGCGGGCAGTGCAGATGTTGCTCGGTCACGCGGATATTTCCACCACCACCATCTACACCCATGTGGCGCGTGAGCGGCTTAAAACTCTGCACGCCCAGCACCACCCCAGGGGCTAGCCGGGCGGTCGTTCATTCGGCGAGTGTTTCGGCCCAGGCCAGAGCCTGCAAGTGGGCCCAGTTCACTTGTTGGTTAGTCAGGTGAAGCTGATCGGCCAGTGCGGCAAAGGCCTCGTCATCAGCGCTTTCGCAGGCTTGGGTCAAGGCAAGGAAAGGGGCCAGAATGCCACGTCGATGCAGCAGGGCATCGGTCACCGATTCGGGTAGCGAAACACCCTCCAGCGCCTTGTTCATGGGCATGCCCAACATGGTGTCGAGCAGTGAGAAAACACCCACCACAAAGGCGTTGTCAACCTCCTCGGGAGCCAGCAATTCGGTGGCCAGCAGCTCCATCAGACGGCCCCGCACCACGGCCATGGTGCTCACGGCCGGCGAGCCGCCAGAAGCACGCGAAGTGGTCATGAGCAAAGCAGCCCAGCGAAACAGCTTTTTCAGACCCAAAAGCATCACGGCGTGTCGAAAAGAGGTGACTTCGCGATTGAGCCCAAAACCAGAGGAGTTGATAAAGCGAAGCAGGTTGAACGACAGCGTGGGCTCGCGCTTGAGCACCTCTTCAATTTCAGCCGTGCTCGCCTGTTTGCGCACCAGATTCATCAGCTGGATGATGGCGGCCTGCGCCGGGCGCAACGTTTGCCCCGTGATCAGCACCGGCTTGGCAAACCAGTAGCCCTGAAACAAGGTCACTCCCAGCTGGGCCAGCTTCTGGTGCTGGGCAGCTATTTCCACTTTTTCAGCGATCAGCTGGGCCAGGGTGTTCTGCTGAGCGTGATGGATGATTTGGGCCAAGGCTTGCTCGGTGTGCCTGGAGATATCGATTTTGATGAATGAGGCCAGGGACAGCCAGCTCGCATATGGCTCAGACAAAACGCTTTCATCGAAGGCCAGCCGAAATCCCCGGTGGGCTATTTCGGACAGCGTTTGGGCCTGCATCTCAATGTCGTCAGCGGTGGGTTCTGGCAAAGGGGGGATTTCCAGCACCGCCCGCTCGGGTTGAATCAGTTCCAGGTGTCCGCCAGTCAGAGTCTGGTGGGTGCAGTTGATGAAGATGGTTTTGCGGTCAATCAGGGCCTCATGGTCCGCATGAGACAGCACATTGAACAGCATGGCTGCATCGCTGGCCGCTGTGTGTTCGTCCGAGGCTTGAGAGCGGTCGAACAATTCATAGCCAAAGACCGCTCGGTTGGCATCCAGAATGGCCTGGCGGGCGATGGCAGTGGAAACCTTGGCTAACTCTGGCGACGGACTGCTGGTTTCTTTTGGGTTTGACATGGTGGGGGATGGTGGGGTGATCCTCATTCTAAGTACTGCAGGATGCCAGTGACCACGCGGATTTGCTTGCATTTGAAACCCTGTCCTCTGAAGGTCAGAGTTTCCATATTGGTATATAAAAATTCATTTTTCTGATTTT
>CAZBKX010000404.1:0-2448 GCA_964492535.1 uncultured Rhodoferax sp.
CGGAGTATTTTGACGAGCCCGCTTTGGCTGTGATGCTGTGCGATTTGCCCAGCGACCAGTACCGGGTTTTTTCCGGGGTGGCGCCCCTGGGGCTGGGTTTTGAGGCCCACACCGCCCTCATTCATGCTGACCCCAACACCCCGGACCTGGCGGAGCTGATTGACGAAATGGCGGCCCGCACCGACTCCGGTTACCTGTTTGGCGGGGTGTCGGCCAGCCGAACTCGCTCCGTCCAGTTTGCCGTGGGGGGTAACGGCAACATCAAGGGGCAGGGCGCAGCCAGCGGGGTGTTCAGCGGCGGTTTGAGTGGGGTGGCGTTTGGCTCGGGCGTGGGCCTGGTGTCCCGCGTGACCCAGGGTTGCCTGCCCGTGTCCAAGGCGCACCAGGTCACGGCTGCCGAGCACAACGTGGTGACCCAACTCGATGGCGAACCTGCACTGGATGTGATGCTGCGCGAACTGGGTGTGTCCCTGGAGCAGCCCGAGCAGGCCTTGAAGGTGGTGCGCGCCACCCTGGTGGGTTTGATGGCTGCCCCGGATTCCGCGGCTGCAAGCGATCAGGCTGCGGTGGGACGCACCGGTAATTTTGGCAGTGACGTTCTGGTTCGCCACATCATTGGCCTGGACCCGGCGCGCCGGGGCGTGGCCGTGTCTGACAAGTTGGAGGAGGGGATGCAGTTGGCTTTTTGCCAGCGCGACGTGCGGGCCGCCCGGGCTGACCTGATGCGGGTGTGCGCCGAGATTCGGGAAGAACTGGAGCCGCATGAATTGCCACTGGCGGCCGCCACTGCGCTGGCAGCGTCCGAGGCTGAGTCCGCGCCGCATCCGGCGCGGGGCATTGCCGGGGCGATTTATGTGAGCTGCTCAGGCCGGGGTGGGCCGCACTTTGGCGGGACAAGCGCCGAACTGCAAATCGTGCGCCGGGCCTTGGGCGATGTGCCGCTGGTGGGTTTTTTTGCCGGTGGCGAAATCGCCCGCAACCACCTCTATGGTTACACCGGGGTGCTGACGGTGTTTACAAGCAATTAAAGGGGTCAAATTCATCCTGCCCGGTTTCGTGCTGCTCCTTTAGCCAGCGTTTGAGCTCCGCATCGTTTTGCACGCGCGCCAGGTCCCGGGACATCATTGCCATATCGGCCTGCAGGTGCTGCTTCTGCACAATCATGGCCCGATTGAGGCTGGCGGCGCTCACAGGCGCATAGGCGGGTAGTCCAAATTCGGACATGGTGCGCATCTCGATTTCACGCAGTTCCCGGGCCAGCACATCGCTGCGTTCCTTGAGTAGTCGGGTCAGTGCACCCACCTTCTCCCGTGCCAGTGTGGCGACTTTGTCACCGTCAGCCAATTCCGCGCTCAGTTGCAATTGCAGCAAGGCCATCAGATCACGCCGCTCGTAGGCGGCGTTGACCTCTTTCATCAGCGCCGTCTTTCGGGTGCGCTCATGGGCGTCACTTTCGCGATCGGGGTGCAAGGCGCTGACCAGTTGGCGGTAAATGGTGCGTAGCGCGCCGTCGGCGTCCTGGGCCTGCTGCTCGTTCTGCATCTGACTGGCGGTTTTCTTGCTGCGTTTTTTGCGTTCGGCCCGCGCTTGCTCACGCGCCTGGTCTTGCTCGTGCAGTTTTTTCATGCTGGCATGCAGCATGTCATCCAGGCTGTCAAACCCGCCGGAGTCTCCCACCGGGTGGCCCAGCATCTGCTCCATCAGCGCCTGCATGTCGGTCACGGCTGATTGCTCTTGTTCTTCCAGTGTTTCGTCGCTGTGGGCGTCATGCAGTTGCTGCATGGCCTCGTCACCCGCCATGGCCAATGCGGCTGCCAGGTTGCACAGGATGTCGCGGGCCATGTGCTTGTGTTTGGCGCTGAGCCCCTTGCGTTGGAGTCGGCCGTCCAGCCAGAGGGCCATGTTGCGCATCTGGGCAGAGCGCTCTTTTTTCAGGGGCTCCAGGGTGGCATTGTGCAGGGGCCGGTGGGTGTCGGCCAGCAAGCGCGTCGCTTCGATTTTTCGGGCCAGGGCTTCCGTGCGGACGAGTAGTTTGTTGAAGCGCTGTTGCTCCGGCGACAAAGCCTTGTCGGTGAACTTGAGCGCAGTCAAGGCGCTGCCGGTTTTGGCTGCGGATGCTCCGACCCTCGGCTGGCGTGCGTCGCTGGATGCATCTTGGGAAAAAAAGTCTTCTTGTTTGGGCATGATCTGAAGTAGGTGGATTGGATGAGGCTCAAAATTTTAAAAGCCCGCTGCAGCCGGTGGCAACGATGATGCGCATGCTTTTTAAGTCAAATTTAAGTCAAATAAAGCTCCAGCCGGCGTATTCATTTAACTTGTTGCTATGGATTCAATGTAGCCTTGCAGGCCAAGGCTAGACGCCACGGGCCCTGTCTTCTTTGAACCGGACACGAAATTCTGCAAACGTGCCCGCCTCCAGCGCCTCGCGTACCTCGGCCATGAGGTTCA
>CAZBKX010000405.1:0-5450 GCA_964492535.1 uncultured Rhodoferax sp.
TGCCCACCACCTACTACAGCCCTGAAGGCGGTGCTGGCAAGGCCCTGCTGGTCAAGGCTGCGCAGGGGCCTCTGCGGGTAGGTGTGATTGGCCTGGGCGTGGGCACGCTGGTGACTTACGGTCGCAAGGACGATTATTTCCGTCTGTACGAGATTGATCCGCTGGTCATTGACATCGCCAAGAAACACTTCAGCTACCTGTCCCGGACAGCCGCCACCACCGAGATCGTGCTGGGGGATGCCCGCTTGCAGCTCGAAGCCGAACCGGATCAGAAGTTCGACGTGCTCGTGCTGGACGCGTTCTCGGGCGATTCGGTGCCGATCCATTTGCTGACCCGCGAAGCCTTTGCCCAGTACGTCAGGCACCTCAAGCCCGATGGCGTGTTGGCCGTGCACATCACCAACCGTTTTCTGGACTTGAGGCCGGTGGTGAAAACGGCAGCCACCCACTTTGGCAAAGACGTTCGGCTGGTGGACGCCGATGGCGACCCTGACAAACTGGTGCTGCGCTCCCGCTGGGCGCTGCTCAGCAGCGATGCGGCTTTTTTCAGGGACGCCCGCCTGAGTGGCGCCACGGCGTTGGCCGACCCCATCGGCTTTGAGCCCTGGAAAGACGACTACAGCAGCATCTTCTCAATTCTGGAATAACAGCGGCCCCATTGCGTCTGCGCAGCCCGGACGGGCCTGATCAGGTGTTTTGTGAGTTAACCTGATCACCACCTTCAATCGATCAAGACCTTGTCAAAATCAGGGGACAAGCCCCTCGGTCTGCCGAAAAAATACAAATTTAACCAAGGAGTTATTCCCATGCAGCTGTCCGCGTCCATTTTCAAAGCCTATGACATCCGGGGCATCGTGCCCGCCACCATTGACGAGGCGGTGGCCGAGGCGCTGGGGTGGGCTTTTGGCACCGTGGCGCTTAAAGAAGGTGAACGCACAGTGGCTGTGGGGCGCGATGGCCGCCTGAGCGGGCCTGCCTTGAGCGCAGCGCTCATGCGTGGCCTGGTAGCAGCCGGTGTGGAGGTGATCGATGTGGGCATGGTCACCACGCCCATGCTGTACTTTGCGGCCAACACCCTGTGCACCAGCGGCATCCAGGTGACCGGCAGCCACAACCCGCGCGACTACAACGGCTTCAAGATGGTGATGGCCGGGCGCGCCATTTACGGTGAAGACATCCAGGCGCTGCAGCGCATGATGCAGGCCGCGACCTGGTCGCTATTGCCCGGTGGCAGTGTGCGCCAGGTGGACGTGCTGGCAGACTACACCGCGCGCATCGTGGGTGACATCAAGCTGGCCCGGCCCCTCAAAATCGTGGTGGACTCGGGCAACGGCGTGGCGGGTGCGTCGGCGCCGGGCATTTTGCGGGCCATTGGCTGCGAGGTGATCGAGCTGTTCAGTGAGGTGGATGGCAACTTCCCCAACCACCACCCCGACCCCAGCAAGCCCGAGAACTTGCGCGACCTGATAGCTTCGCTCAAGGCAGGTGACGCCGATTTGGGCCTGGCCTTTGATGGCGACGGCGACCGTCTGGGCATCATCACCCGAGAAGGTAACAACATTTACCCTGACCGCCAGATGATGCTGTTTGCGCAAGACGTGCTCTCGCGCGTGCCGGGCGGCACTATCTTGTTCGACGTGAAATGCTCCCAGCGCCTGGCCCCGGCCATCGAGGCCGCCGGCGGCGTGGCGCTGATGTTCAAGACCGGGCACTCGCTGATCAAGGCCAAGATGAAAGAGGTCAATTCGCCGCTGGGCGGCGAGATGAGCGGCCATATTTTCTTCAAGGAGCGCTGGTTTGGCTTTGACGACGGCACCTATGCCGGATGCCGCTTGCTGGAAATTTTGAGCCGTTCGGGGGACGCCAGCGCCGTACTCAATGCTTTGCCCAGCACGTTCTCCACGCCTGAGTTGAACGTCAAATGTGCCGAGGGCGAGCCTCATGCCCTGGTGGACCAACTGGTGGCCAGCGCCCACTTTGCCGCCCCGGCCATCGTCAATACCATTGACGGCCTGCGGGTCGATTGGCCGGATGGCTTTGGACTGATTCGCGCCTCCAACACCACGCCGGTGCTGGTGCTTCGCTTTGAGGGCCACACGCCCGAGGCCCTGCACCGCATTGAGTCCGAGATGCTGGCCCTGCTGTGCACGGTCAAGCCCGATGCCGTGGTGGACGCCGCTGCGCATTGAAGATTCTGATCGTCAAGCGCTCGTCACTGGGCGACGTGGTGCATGCCATGCCGGCGGTGCAGGATATGGTGCGGGCCGGGCCCCATGCGCAGATCGACTGGGCGGTCGAGCGCGGCTTTGCCCCGCTGGTGCGCCGCTGCGCCGGGGTGCACCGGGTCATTGAGTGCGAACTGCGGCGCTGGCGCAAGTCGCCTTGTTCACGCCTGACGCGCCAGGCCTGGCAGGCCTTCAAGCTGGAGTTGCAGCGCGAGTCCTATGACGCCGTGATTGACCTGCAGGGCCTGAGCAAGTCGGCACTGGTGGCCTGGTTGGCGCGGCTCACGCCGCAGGGCCAGCGCTATGGCCTGGCCAACCGGACCGAGGGCTCCGGCTTCGAGGCCCTCGCGCGCTGGGTGGCGCAGGTGCCCATTCAAGTGCCTGTGCACAGCGCGGCGGTGGCCCGCTCGCGCCTACTGTGTGCGCAGGCGTTGGGCTGTACGGTGCCAGAAATACAGTCTTTTGGGCTTCTGGCCGGCGTGAATGAATGCTTTGAACAGTCAAATACGATAGCAAAAATCGGCATGAGTGCCTCTGGCCAGCGGGGCACGGTTGCCTTGGTGCATGGCACGTCGCGGGCAGACAAGGAGTGGCCCATGGCCAGTTGGCAGGCCTTGGGGCAACGGCTCAATGCCAGTGGCTTTGCTGTCGCTTTGCCCCACGGCAATGAGGCAGAGCAGCACACCGCGCAGGCCATTGCCAGCACGCTGAGTGATGCGGTAGTGTGGCCGCGCTTGGGACTTGACGCCCTGACCGACGCGTTGGCCTCCTGCGCCGTCGGTGGATGCGGTTTGGCGGGCTTGGCAGGCCGTGCTGCGCGTGTCTGGCAGGGCCTGAACGCATGATGCGCTGGCTCTATTCCGTGGTGATGTGGCTGGCCCAGCCGCTCTTACGCCGCAAACTGGCGCGTCGGGGCCTGCAGGAGCCTGGTTACCGGGTGGCCGTGCCGGAGCGCTTTGGCTACTACACCAGCCGCCTCGGGGCCAGCGCTGGCCCGACCGTGTGGGTGCATGCTGTGTCCTTGGGTGAAACGCGTGCCGCCAGCGTGCTGGTGGCGCAGCTGCGCGAGCGCTTGCCCGGTATGCGTCTGCTGCTGACCCATGGCACGGCCACCGGCCGGGCGGAAGGCGTTCGCCTGTTGCAGCCGGACGATGTGCAGGCTTGGCAGCCGTGGGACACGCCCGCCGCGGTGAATCGGTTTTTAGCCCACTTTCAGCCCACCATCGGCATCCTGATGGAGACCGAGTTGTGGCCCAACCTCGCGGTCATGTGCCAGCGAGCCAAGGTGCCGCTGGTGCTGGCCAATGCGCGCCTGAGCGAGAAGTCGTTGGCGAGCACGCAGCGACTGGGCTGGCTGGCGCGCCCGGCGTACCGAAGCCTGGCGGCCGTATGGGCCCAAACCGAGCAAGACGCCCGCCGCCTCATCCAGTTGGGTGCCCCGGTGCAGGGCGTGTTTGGCAACCTGAAGTTTGACGCTACGCCCGACGCGGACCAGCTGAGGCGGGGCCGGGCCTGGCGCCAGGCGCTCGGCCGGCCCGTGGTGGTGTTGGCCAGCTCGCGTGAGGGCGAGGAAGAGGCATTTTTAAAGTTTTTAAGGTCAAATAGCCGCCTAGCCGGCATAAATAAAGCTGTAGACGCTCCTTATTTGGGAGCATTTGATGTGCAGTGGCTGATCGTGCCCCGGCATCCTCAGCGCTTTGACGAGGTGGCCGCCCTGGTGGGGGCGCATGGGTTTGGCGTGGTGCGGCGCAGTCAATGGGGTGACGGGCCACCACTGGGCACACCAACCGGCGCACCCGTAATCTGGCTGGGCGACTCGCTCGGAGAAATGGCCCTGTACTACGGCCTGGCCGATGTGGCCTTGCTCGGGGGCAGCTTTGAGCCGCTGGGCGGTCAAAACCTGATTGAGGCCGCGGCCTGCGGCTGCCCGGTGCTCATGGGCCCGCACACCTTCAATTTTGCCGAGGCCGCCGAGTTGGCGCAGGCCGCTGGCGCTGCCTTGCGCGTACCCGACATTGAGCAAGCGGTCGCTACGGCGCAGGCCTGGGTCAGCAACCCGGCTGAGCAAGCTGGCAGGGCCGCCGCCAGCACTGTATTCAGCGATGCCAACCGGGGCGCTGTAGCCAAAACCGCAGCAGCGGTTTTGACCTTACTTCGCCAATAGCGCGTTCACGCCCTGCAAATCTTCGGCCTTCAAAGTGCCGCTGGCCTGACGCAGCCGCAAGCCACCCACCAGCACGTCGTAGCGCGCCTTGGCCAGGTCGCGCTTGGTCTGGAACAGCTGGCTTTGCGAGTTCAGCACATCGATGTTGATGCGCACACCCACCTGGTAACCCAGCTTGTTGGCATCCAGGGCGCTCTGGCTGGAGGCCTCGGCGGCTTGCAGCGCGGTGATCTGGCCCTGGCCTGACACCACACCAAAAAAGGCGGTACGGGTGCCCTGCGCCACGTTGCGGCGGGTGGCCTCCAGGTCAAAGCGGGCTTTTTCTTCCAAAGCCAGCGTCTCCTTTACGCGGTTCTGGATGGCGTAACCGGCAAACAGCGGCAGGTTAAAGGCCAGACCCACCGTGGCTGCATTGGTGCGGTAGTCCTGGGCCAGTGTGGCCGAGCCGTTGTTTTGGGTGATGTTGTAGCCGGCAGTCAGGTCAAGCGTAGGCTTGTGAGCGGCCTGGGCCTTCTTGGTCTCAAGCTCAGCCACTTCAAGGGCGACTTGGGTTTGGCGAATGCCGGGGTGGCTGGCCTCGGATTGCGCCACCCAGGGGGCAAGGTCATTGGGCACCAGCGCCGGCAGGGTCAGCGGCAGGGCCAGGGGGCGGGGCTGGGTACTTGTCTTGCCGGTCAGCTGGTCAAGGGCCAGGCGCTTGATGCGCACATCGTTCTCGGTGGCTATTTCTTGCGCGGTGGCCAGATCGAAGCGGGCTTGTGCCTCCCGGCTGTCGGTGATGGTGGTGGTGCCCACCTCGAAATTACGCTTGGCAGAGGCCAGCTGCTCGCTCACCGCCTCTTTTTGCGCCTTGATGAAGGTCACGTTGTCTTGCGCGGCCAAGACGTCAAAGTAAGCCTGAGTGACTCGCACAATCAGGTCCTGGTCGGCCGTGGCCAATTGGGCATCAGCCAGGTCAATCTGTTTGAGACCCTGGGCATAGGCAATCTGGTTGGCCGGGCGGTACAGGGGCTGCGAGGCACTCAGGGTAGCTGACTGATTGTTGTAGTTGTTGCTCCCGG
>CAZBKX010000406.1:0-2151 GCA_964492535.1 uncultured Rhodoferax sp.
AAAATAACAAAAGCAGTGTTGCTGGCATCTTTGGCGTCGTTGATGACGATGCCAGCGTTGGCCCAAAAAACAGCCGTTGAGGCGATTGAAGAATACCGGGCCATGTTGCAAGACGGCAACCCTGCTGATTTGTTTGAAGCCAAGGGCGAAGACCTCTGGAAAAAAGCGCGCGGCCCCAAAAACGCCACGCTTGAAAAATGCAATTTGGGCAAAGGTCCGGGCGTCGTCAAAGGCGCTTTTGTCGAGTTGCCCCGGTACTTTGCAGACACCAACCGGGTGCAAGACATGGAGTCCCGCCTGCTGACCTGCATGGAGACCCTGCAGGGCTTCAATGCCGCCGAGATCGTGAAAACACCTTTTGGGCGGGGCGAGCAAAGCAACATCACAGCGCTGGCCACCTGGATTGCAGCCGAATCCAAAGGCATGAAGTTCAAGTTGTCGCAAGACCATGTGCAGGAAAAAACCATGTTTGAGGTCGGCAAACGCTTGTTTTACGCCCGGGGCGGCACCCACGACTTTTCGTGTTCGTCCTGCCATGGCGAAGACGGCAAGCGCATTCGCCTGCAAGACCTCCCCAACATCACCAAAAACCCGGGCGCCGGCAACGGTTTTGGCGCCTGGCCGGCTTACCGCGTGTCCAATGGCCAGATGTGGGGCATGCAATTACGCCTGAGTGACTGCTACCGCCAGCAGCGCTTCCCTTATCCCCTGTTTGGCAGTGACGCGACCATTGCACTGGCCGTCTACATGGGCGTCAACGGTCAGGGCGGTGAGTCCATTGCACCCGCCATCAAGCGCTAAGGAGCACGCATCATGAAAAAACAACTCAAGTTTCTGGCGCCAGCTTTGACCATCCTGTTGGCGGGTTGTGCTGCCACCGTGCCCTCGGGCCCGGACCTGGATAAATTGACCCTGGAGATTGTGAAAGCGTCATTCCGGGACGAGGGGCAAGCCAAGGTTGACCGCTTGGTGCAGGACGATGCCAACCGGGAATGCAGTGCCGCCGATGTGGCGGGCAAGCCCATTGACGAAAAACTGGGCAAAAGTATTGAAGAAGCCAACTTCAAAGCCATCAAGTGGCCCACCGATGGCAAGTTTTTAGGCGACTGGAAAGAAGGCGAAAAAATCGCGCAAAGCGGTCGTGGCCTGACCTGGACCGACCCCGCCGGTTCCGAGAACGGTGGCAATTGCTACAACTGCCACCAGATCGACAAGAAAGAAATCTCTTACGGAACGATCGGTCCTAGCCTCTATAACTACGGCAAGTTGCGCGGCGTGGTGGACCCCGCCAGCCCGGATGCCAAAGCGATGCTGGAGTACACCTGGGGCAAGATCTGGAACTCCAAGGCTTTTAATGCCTGCTCCAACATGCCCCGTGCCGGTCACGCTGGCATCTTGAACGAGACGCAGGTGCGCCACATCGTCGCCTTGTTGCTGGACCCCAAGTCACCCGTCAACCAGTAAGTGCCAAATTGAACCAGACCCGGTCAGTGGCCGGGTCTTTTTACACCTCGTTAAATTACTTATTGCTTAATCATGAATTTAACCAAACGTGAGTTTTTCCAGGTGCTGGGTGCTGGCACCATGGCCGGCATGGGGTTGGGGTCTTATGCTGACGCCGATGCCGCCACGGCGGCCAACGGCTTGTATGACATCCCCCAGTTTGGCAATGTGTCGTTTCTGCACATGACCGACTGCCATGCCCAGCTCAAGCCCATTTACTTTCGGGAACCGAGCATCAACATGGGCATTGGCTCCATGCGCGGCAATTTGCCGCATCTGGTGGGTGAGCATTTGCTCAAGGTGGCCAAGATTCGCCCGGGCACAGCCGAGGCCCATGCGCTCACCTACCTTGATTATGAAAAGGCAGCCCGGCGCTACGGCAAGGTGGGGGGCTTTGCGCACTTGGCCACGCTGGTCAAGCGCATGAAGGGCAGCCGCCCCGGCGCCTTGTTGCTCGACGGTGGCGACACCTGGCAAGGTTCTGGCACAGCGCTGTGGACCAACCACCATCCGCTTCATTTCATGGCCGGGCTCAAGAGTCTCTCGGTGGACCAAGAGGGAGCGGTCATCCTTACGGGTGAGACGTGGACCAATTACACACTGGCTTATTTGGCCCTGAAATGCTCCAAGGACGGCGTCTCATTGTGG
>CAZBKX010000407.1:0-1785 GCA_964492535.1 uncultured Rhodoferax sp.
CCTGGCCCTGCTGCCACGACTCGCCGGCCAGGGCGCGCCGCTCGTCACGCGCCAGGCCGGCGGCGTCGGTGGCCGTGCGGTCGACGACAAACGCGCCGGGGTAGACCAGCACCTGACGCAGCTCCGGAAAGTAGCCTGCGCGCCGGTTCAGCAGCAGCAACGCCGCCTGCGTGGCGATCAGCACGCGCACTTCGTCGGTGATCTCGAGGCCGGCGCAGCCGATGAAGGGTTTTTCCGCCAGCAGCACCTGGGCGTGCTTCTTCAGCTGCAGTTGCACGTCGGCCGGCAGGCGGGCAAAGGCCGGCATGCGGCGGCGCAGGATCTCGCGCCAAGCGGGCGGGAAGGGCTGGCGGCACACCCGCGCCCGTCGCAGTGTGGCCCGCAGCGGCGGGCCCCACAGCCAAGCCGTCGCGGCCAGTGCCAGGGCGGCGAGGAAGAGCAGCGCGGTCGTCGGGGTCACCCGGCCATGTGGGAGCGCCAGGTCGGTGCTTCAAGCCCCCGCATCCTCAGGGCCGCGGTTCGCAGCGCAGGTCGGTCTTCACCGAATTAGCGATGAAGCAGGCCTCGTGCGCCTGGTGGTGCAGAGCCTGCAATTCGGCGCTGCTGGGCTGGCGCTCGCCGACGCAGCGCACGCGCGGCCGCAAGGTCACCTGCGTCATCGCCAGCCGGCCCTCGGCATTGCGGGCCATCGTGCCGGCGGCCTCGTCCTCGTAACGGTCGACGCGGAAGCCCCGCTGCGCGGCCAGCGACAGGAACCACAGCATGTGGCAGCTGGCCAATGCGGCAACGAACATCTCCTCGGGGTCGACCGCACTGGCGTCCGACAGCGGCAACGGCACCACGGCGGGCGACGACGACGCGACGAGCTCCGCGCCACCGTCGAAACGCAGCAGGTGGCGGCGGCTGTAGCGGTTGTCTGTAAACGTCTCGAGCGGGTCGCGCTGCCACACGACCTGGGCGGTGTATTCGGACATCTTCGATCCCGCAATGCCTGGGCCGCGATGGTGCCATGCCGGCCAGCCCCGCCATGCGATCATTGAGACATGATCACCCTCCATTACTACCCAGGCAACGCCAGCTTCACACCCCACGTGCTGCTGCGGGAGATCGGCGTCCCCTTCGATCTGCAACTCGTGGACCGCACGCAGGGCGCGCACAAGTCGCCGGCGTACCTGGCGCTGAATCCGAACGGGCTGATCCCGGTGCTGGTGGACGGCGACCTGGTGCTGTACGAGACGGCGGCGATCTGCCTGCACCTGGTCGACACGCACCCCGAGGCGGGCCTGGCGCCGGCGCTGGGCAGCGTGGAGCGGGCGCACTTCTATAAGTGGCTGGTGTGGCTGACCAACACCTTGCAGGCCACGCTGATCCACTATTTCTACCCCGACCGCATGGTCGACGAAGGTCATGCCGCCAGCGCGGCCCAGGTGCGCGCACACGCCCAGGCCAAGGTGCACGCCTGCCTGGACCAGATCGACACGCAACTGGCCAGCCACGGCGGGCCGTGGCTGCTGGGCGAGCGCTACAGCGCGGTCGATCCCTACGCCTTCATGCTGTGCCGCTGGACGCGCGGTTTTGCCGAGCAGCCGGCGCGTTCCTACCCGCACATCGGGCCCTTCCTGCATCGCATGCTGGCGCGGCCGGCAGTGCAGCGCACGATCGCGGCCGAGAAGCTGCCCGAGCCGCTGGTCTAGGGTCGTCTACGGTACGCCGGTGGCGCCCAGCTTCTCCAACCGCAACGACAACAGCAGGCGCTTGTCGGCGATGCGCTGGCGCAGCGCTGCG
>CAZBKX010000408.1:0-6093 GCA_964492535.1 uncultured Rhodoferax sp.
CAGTCCGCGCAGTTGGGCCAGCGTGGCCTCAAAGCCACCTGAGGCGGGGCCTGTGCTGCTCAAGGCGAGTTTGAGTTTGGCCACAGTTTTGTCAAGGCGGGCGGGTTGCACCGGCTTGAGCAGGTAATCCACGGCTTGGGCCTCAAAGGCGGCCAGGGCGTATTGGTCGTAGGCCGTGACAAACACCAGCGCGGGGAACATGGCATTCGGTGCGGCTTGCTCCTCCCACACGTCCGCCAACTCGGCGGCCGCCTCCAGCCCACTCATGCCCGGCATGCGGATATCAAAGAACAAGACATCGGGTACAAGCCGCAGCGTCTCCTTGACGGCAGATGCGCCGTCGCCCACGTGGCCAAGCACCACCAATTCGGGCCAGGCGCGGGTCAGTTCGGCTTGCAGGGCGGCGGCCAGCAGGGGTTCGTCTTCGGCAATCAGCGCGCTTGGGGCGTTGCGGGGTGGAGGATTCATCTTATGCTTTATAAGGAAAAGTGACGCTGGCCGATGTTCCTATTGGCTTATTAGGTTCTATTTTGATAGCGCCGGCGCTCCCGTAGGTGGTGGCCAGCCGCTCGCGCACTTGGGTCAGGCCAAATCCGCCTTGCCCTGCTGGTTGCTCAAATACGTCTGCGGACAGGCCCACGCCGGTGTCCAGCACTTGCAGGGTCATCAGGGTGCCGTCAACACTGGCGCACACAGTGATGCTGCCGCCTTGCACCTGGGGCTCCAGTCCGTGCTTGATGGCGTTTTCAACCAGCGGTTGCAATAGCAGCGGCGGCATGGTCAGGTCGGCCAGTTCAGGGGGCAGGGTCAGCGAGTAATTCAACCTCGGGCCCATGCGCACGGTCATCAGTTCCAGGTAATCACGCAGACGGTCAAACTCGGCTTGCAGGCTGTGGGCGCTGGCGCGCGAGGCGCTCAGGGTGGCACGCAGGTAGGCCACCAGCCTGTCCAGCATGTGTTGGGCGCGTGCTGGGTCGCTCCCAATAAGGGCGCGCAGGTTGGCCAGTGTGTTGAACAGCATGTGCGGCTCCAGCTGGGTCTGAAGCAGCTTGAGTTGCGCCTCGGTGGCCTGGCCACGCACCTCATTGACTTTGGATTGCAACAAGGCGCTTTTGCCGTTGATATAAAAATAGTAGTTGATGGCAAGCCCGGCCAGCAGCGTGATGCCGATGGAAACGCGCAGCTGGGTGCGTCCACTGGCTCCCCAGGATGAGAAGCCCCACCACGCGTCAGCAAGCGAGGTGCCCCCCAGATAGCCCAGCACAATGCCCACCAGGGGCAAGGTCAATCCTGCGGCGCCTGCGGGCCAGCCGGTGGCTTCGCTCGAAGGAAAAAGATGGCGCCCAAAGTCGATGAACGCCCAGGTCAGCGTGCCAATGGCCAGCGAATAGCTGGCCGCGATTTCATAGGGTTTTTCAGGTTGAAACGCATACTGAATCGCCGAAATGGCCAGGCAGAACGCCAACGTTTGCAGCAGGTGGCGTAGCTTGTGGATCCAGTCGATGGTCATGGCAAGGTGACAGGCGGGTTAGCGTCCTGCGCGCTCGCGTTCCAGCCGCTCGCGCTCCTTTTGCACCATGCGTTCGCGCAGGTTGCTGCCGCTGCCCAGCACAAACACCGCAATGCCGTGCAATGCCAGGCCCAGCCCCCAGCCCATGAGCGGGAAGATCGACCAAGGCCGGTGGCCATAACCGTACTGCGACATGCCAAAGAGCATCAGGTTGACCAGGGAAAAAACCACGGCATGGGTGTACCAGCCCAGTTTGGCGCCAGCGCGTTTGCGGGCCAGCCGGTCAAGGTCGTCAGGAGTGATGGGCGGTTGGCTCATGGTGCGTTGGATTTTAGGTTGTGGGTTGGACGTTGTTGTTGACGGATTCATGCCTTGCAGGCCTGGGCAACCGCGCGCACGGCCCCCGCGTCCAGCGTGAGCTGGATGTGGCTGATGCCAGGCAACAGCGTCACTGGCACCGGCTTGCCCGCCTGGGCGAACACGTCGGCAAAGCGGTCGGCAAAGAAAAGCTCGTCGTCCTGCCCGGCCACGATACAGACAGTGCCCCGGGCGTTTTTAATGTTTTGTTGGTAGTTGTCATCAGGTCGGAAGTTGCTCATGAGTGTGAACGAATAACTGGGCGTGAGCAGGCGGCGTGCCTCGTCGTTGAGGGCAAAGCGCAGCACCTGCAGATGATTCCACTGCGTGATGCCCACTTGGTTCAGCATGCTCAGCGCCACGATGCGGGGCAGGCCAACCGAAGCCCAGTTGCTGCCGCTGCTGGGGCGGGACGTGGGACCGCTGTGGTGCAAAAAGGGTGACAGCAACACGTACCGCTCAAAGAGCGCTTGCCGCTCGCTGCCGGCAAAGCGCAACGCAAACCCCCCGCCTGCGGAGAACCCCATCAACGTCTGGGGGCCGGCATGGGGCACCGCGCGCAAAAAATCCTCCAGGTCGTCTTCAAGCTGGCCCACATAGGCTGCCTGCCCGCGCGTGCCGGAGGCGCCATGGCCCCGCAGGTCAAGGGCCGCCACGGCGAAGCCTTGGGCCGCCAGCGCTTGTGCCAGCACATGCATCGACCGCCCGCGGGCCGACGAGCCATGCACCAGCACCACACGGCGCGGTACATCGCCTGCAACCGGGTTGGCCGGGCTATAGGCGTGCCACGCCAGAGATGTGCCGTCGCGGGCAGCATACTGTTGCGCGGGTGGCAACTGGCTGTTGTCGACGTTGCGAAAGGGGTCATTGATGCTGGGCAGCGGCGCAATGTCCTTGGGGCCGCCCCAGGTGATGGCGACGGCGAGGCCTGCCAGGAGCGTGAGCAGGACCAGGGCGGTGGTGACCACGGCGGTGGTGCGGCGTGGGGTGGGGTGAGCGGTTTCTTTCATGAGGGCGAACAGTCCGTGTGCGGTGGCAGATAGGAGCAGCATGGGATGGGCTTGCGGGTTGCTCAGTGGGTTTTCAGAGCAGTCCAAGCCACTGGCCCCACACCAGCTGCCCCAGGTAGCGGCTGGGCAGCAGAGTGAAGGCGCCAGCCACCAGGCAGGCACCCACGTAAAGCCCCTGCATGGTCTTGCGGTGCCCGGCGATGTCGCCCCGCGCCAGGTAGACGAAGGCTCCCACCAGGCTGAACAGCGTGAACGGGATGAGCAGGTGAATGGGCGTGTAGCCGGCGATGTTGGGTAGCTTGAAATCGCGAATTAAGAGCGCAGAGACGGCGGTCACGATCATCAAGGTAACCCAGGCGTAGCCAAAGGCCCGGTGCAGCTTGGGGCGCTGCGTGCGTCCTTTTCGGGCCCACAGGGCAATCGGGCCGGTGGCAAGGGCGCCCAGGGCTGCGGTCAGGTGAACGACGATGAGGGGAGTGAGTTGCATGGGGTGTCATCCGGCGAGTGGCGATGGATGAACTGTGCCGAAACCTGCGCCAAACAGCCAGAGTCCAGCGACCAAACGCAGCAAAATGACCGCCAAACGCCGTCAGTCGGGCGCAAGTTGCAGCGCCTGGCGGTCGGGTCAGTTGGGTTTGCTATTAATTAGTGAGCATCTGGGGTAGATAATGTTCCGGCCAAAGCCACTTTTTATTGGAGATTGAGTTGGATATTGCATTGCTGATCAAGGCCGCCATCCTGGGCATTGTTGAGGGGTTGACCGAGTTTTTGCCCATTTCGTCCACCGGCCATCTGATTTTGGCGGCCTCGCTGCTGGACTTCACAGGCGAAAAAGCCAAGGTGTTTGAGATCGCCATTCAGACCGGGGCCATGTTTTCGGTCATGTGGGAGTACCGTGCCCGCCTGCTGCGCACGGTCAGCGGCATCACCCATGACCCCGTGGCACAACGCTTTGCGCTCAACGTGCTCATTGCCTTCATCCCCGCCGTGGTGCTGGGGCTGTCGTTCGGGTCCGTGATCAAGGCCCACCTGTTTCACCCGGTGCCGGTGGCGATGGCGTTCATCGCCGGGGGCTTCATCATCCTGATCGTCGAGCGCCGCCACCGCAAACTGTATGGTGAGCTGGACCTGGCCGGCAAGCGCCATGCACGGGTGGAAACGGTGGATGACATGAGTTACCTGGACGCGCTGAAGGTCGGCCTGTTGCAGTGCCTGGCACTGATTCCGGGCACCAGCCGCAGCGGCGCCACCATCATTGGGGGTCTGGTGCTGGGGCTGTCACGCAAGGCGTCAACCGAGTTCAGTTTTTTCCTGGGCATTCCCACCCTCATGGGAGCGGGCGCCTATTCGGTATGGAAGCAGCGAGACTTGCTGCGCTGGGAAGACCTGCCGATGTTTGCGGTGGGCACCGTCACGGCCTTCATTTCAGCGCTGCTGTGCATTCGCTGGCTGGTGCGCTACGTGTCCACGCATGACTTTGTGCCATTTGCGTGGTATCGCATCATTTTTGGTGTGGTGGTGTTGGTCACGGCCTGGAGCGGCGCGGTGACCTGGGCTGCGTAGCCCAGAACCGGCTAAATCAGACTTTGCAAATTCAGGAGGGCGGCTTCCATGGCCGCTGCCGTCACCAGTGGTTTCTCCATGGGGAACAAATGGCTGCCATCCAGAATGGTCAGCCGGCCCCGGGTGATCTTTTCGGTCATCGCCATGCCCACTTGCTTCATCTCGGCTGAGCCTCGCGCACCGATGAAGGCCACCGGGCACTTCAGGGGGTGGCGCTTGAGCAGGTTGTCCAGGTTGTTGGGCAGGGTGTTGTAGATCGCGGTTTCCACATCGCGGTCAAAGCTGAGCACCCGCTTCTTCTCAAGGCCCCGGCCTTCATCGTGGGTGCCGTGGGCAATGTAGTCTTGCAACACCTGGGGGTCCCACCGTGCAAACGCTTTTTTGTGCCGAAAATGCTCCAGCGCGGCCTCCTGGCTGGGCCAGTTGTTGCGCCGGCGCCGGCTCACCGCCCCCGGCGACACCGAGCCCACCAGTTGAGCGGACTTGATGACACCCAGGGTGGTCGCCCGCCAGCCACCCAAAATGGGGGAGTCCAGCAGCAGCACACCGCGCGCCAGCTCAGGCGCGCGCGCAGCGGCCATCAGGCTGACAAACCCCCCAAAGGAGTGGCCCACCAGAAACACGGGCGCACCGGTTTTCTCTACAAAAGGCCGGGTGAAGTCGATCAACTGATCGACCAGGCGGGGCCAGTTGTTGGTGACCGGGTACTCAGGCGCATGGCCAAATTTTTCAAGGGCTTTGACGGTGAAGCCGCGTGATTTGAGGTGCTTGAACAAAACGCCATAGGTGCTGGCGCCAAAACTGTTGGCATGGGAGAAGATGATCATCGGGTCAAATCAGCTTTTCTTGTGGCGTGGTGATTTTTCTGATCGGCAGGCTGCGGCCAGACTCAGTCATCAGGGGAACATGGGTTTGCTCGCCGTTCCACATCGGGTCTTCAATGCTGTCAAAGACTTCGCGCAGCTTGTGGCCCCAGCTGTTGTGCATCATCTTGAAATAAGGGTTGTGCTCGTCAATGCACACCACCTTGTCGGTTTGAAACTGGTCGGCTTCATACACCACCAGGTCCAGCGGCAGCCCCACCGACAAATTCGACTTGAGTGTGGAGTCCATGGACACCAGTGCGCATTTGGCGGCTTCGTCCAGCGGCGTCTCGGGGGTGATCACGCGGTCCAGCACCGGCTTGCCGTATTTGGACTCGCCCACCTGAAAGTAAGGCGTCTCGGGGGTGGCTTCGATGAAGTTGCCCGCGGAATACACCTGAAACAGGCGCATGCCTTCGCCCTTGATCTGGCCGCCAAAAATAAGCGACACATTGAAGTCCACCCCCGCTTGTTTGAGCGAGGCCGCATCGCGATCATGCACATGGCGAATGGCCGAGCCCAGCACGCGGGCGGCGTCAAACATGCTTTTGGCGTTCCAGATGGTGATGGGCTCGCTGTCAGGGTGTTCCTTGAGTTGCTCGATTTGCAAAATCTCGCGCACCGACTGCGAGATGCTGAGGTTGCCCGCCGAGAGCAGCACCATGAATCGGTCCTCAGGCCGTTCATAGACAATCATTTTGCGAAAAGTACTGATCTGATCCAGCCCGGCGTTGGTGCGGGAGTCGGACAGGAACACCAGGCCGGCGTTGAGTTTGATGGCGACGCAGTA
>CAZBKX010000409.1:0-2295 GCA_964492535.1 uncultured Rhodoferax sp.
AGCCATGCAGCAAGTCAAAGCCGGCGTCAAAGCCATCTACCTGTCTGGCTGGCAGGTGGCTGCTGACAACAACTCATACGCTTCCATGTACCCCGACCAGTCGCTGTATCCCGTGGACTCGGTGCCGACCGTGGTTGAGCGCATCAACAACACCTTCCGTCGTGCCGATGAAATCCAGCATTCCCGTGGTGTGGACGCTGGCGACAAGGCCTACATCGACAACTTCGCGCCCATCGTGGCCGATGCTGAAGCCGGTTTCGGTGGCGTGCTGAATGCGTTTGAATTGATGAAGGCCATGATCAAGGCAGGTGCCGCTGGCGTGCACTTCGAAGACCAGTTGGCTTCGGTCAAAAAATGCGGCCACATGGGCGGCAAGGTCTTGGTGCCAACGGCTGAAGCCTGCCAAAAGCTGATTGCAGCCCGTATGGCGGCTGACGTGTGTGGCGTGCCAACGCTTGTGATTGCCCGTACCGATGCGGAAGCGGCCGATTTGTTGACCAGCGACTACGACGAAAACGACAAGCCATTCCTGACCGGTGAACGTACCGCTGAAGGCTTCTACAAAACCAACAAGGGCATGGAGCAAGCGATCTCCCGTGCTGTGGCTTACGCTGAGTACGCCGACCTGGTGTGGTGCGAAACCGGTACGCCTGACCTTGAGTTTGCCAAGAAATTTGCCGACGCGGTTCACGCCAAGCACCCCGGGAAGATGTTGGCCTACAACTGCTCGCCTTCGTTCAACTGGAAGAAAAACCTGGACGATGCCACCATCGCCAAGTTCCAGCGCGAACTCGGTGCCATGGGTTACAAGTACCAGTTCATCACTTTGGCTGGTATCCACTCCATGTGGTACAACATGTTTGACTTGGCCCAAGACTATGTCGCTCGCGGCATGTCGGCCTATGTCGAGAAGGTGCAAGAGCCTGAGTTCGCAGCCCGTGACCGTGGTTACACCTTTGTGTCCCATCAGCAAGAAGTGGGCACCGGTTACTTCGACGAAGTCACCACCGTCATTCAAGGCGGCAAGTCCAGCGTGACGGCGCTGACCGGCTCCACCGAAGAAGAGCAGTTCCACTAAGCACTGATTGCTGAGCCGAGCGGGGGTTTGCGCCATCCTGAGGCGGGTGGGGCAAGCCCCTTTTTTTGGTTAAACTCGATCGCTGTTTTTAACGCCAGACGGATTGCTTCGCAGTGGGTTGGCACAAGTCCGCTCACTCATCGAAACTTCAAGCCTTATAGGCTTCTGGCCGGCGTATTCATTCCTCATATAGCTATGCTAATCGTAGCGAAGCGCGGCGGGTTCCGCGCTTTTTGTTTTGCTCTTCATCCTTTCGGGTTTTCAACATGATTCAAATCACTCTTCCTGACGGCTCAAAACGTGACTATCCTGGCCCGGTGACCGTGGCCGAGGTGGCTGCTTCCATTGGCACAGGGCTCGCCAAGGCCGCATTGGCAGGCAAGATTGATGGCAAAGTGGTGGACACCAGCTACGTGATTGAGGCGGACAGCCCCTTGTCCATCATCACAGGCAAAGACGCGGATGGCCTGGAAGTCATTCGCCATTCGGCGGCCCATTTGCTCGCCTACGCTGTCAAGGAGTTGTTCCCTGACGCGCAAGTCACCATAGGCCCTGTGATTGAACATGGGTTTTTCTACGACTTTTCCTACAAGCGCCCGTTCACGCCTGAGGATCTGGCCCTCATTGAGAAGAAGATGGTTGAGTTGGCTGCCAAGGATGAGCCTATTACGCGGCGTGTATTGCCACGTGACGAAGCTGTGGCTTATTTCAAGGGTTTGGGCGAGCACTACAAGGCAGAGATCATTGCGAGCATTCCCGCCGATCAGGATGTCTCTTTGTACAGTGAAGGCCGGTTTGAGGATCTATGCCGTGGCCCCCACGTCCCCAGCACCGGCAAGCTCAAGCATTTCAAGCTGATGAAGCTGGCCGGAGCCTACTGGCGCGGTGACCACCGCAATGAGATGCTTCAACGCATCTACGGCACAGCCTGGGCAAGCAAAGACGAACTCCAGCAGCATTTGACCATGCTGGAAGAGGCCGAGAAGCGCGACCACCGCAAACTGGGGCGTGAACTGGATTTGTTTCACATTGACGACCACGCCCCTGGTCTGGTGTTTTGGCACCCCAAAGGCTGGACCCTGTGGCAGGGGGTGGAGCAGTACATGCGCCAGGTCTACCGCGACAACGGTTACCAAGAGGTTAAGGGCCCCCAGGTGATCGACAAAACACTGTGGGAGAAAACGGGTCATTGGGACAAATACCGCGAGAACATGTTC
>CAZBKX010000410.1:0-2257 GCA_964492535.1 uncultured Rhodoferax sp.
AGGGCCGCACGTACTGCCGGCAGCGCCGCGACCTGCGAGGCGCCGGCGGAAATCTCCTCGCTGCGGATGGCGTCGCCGACCGTCTCGCCGGCGAGGCGGATATCGCTTTCCGAGAAGTCAACATCAAGCGCCGCGGCGATCGCCGCCACGCCGGCCTCGTCCGCCCAGTCGACCCCGGCCCGCCGCGCCGCCAGCGCGGTCAACCGGTACAGGGCACCGGAATCCAGGTAGGCGAAACCAAGCGCCGCCGCCACCCGCGCCGCCACCGTGCCTTTGCCGGACGCCGACGGGCCGTCGATGGCGATCGCCGGCGCCGCCCGGGTCACGGCAGCGAAGCGGTCAAAATAATCGGGGAAGGTCTTGGCCACGCACTTCGGATCGTTGATGCGCAGCGGCGTGCCGAAAGCGGCCAGCGAGAAGCACATCGCCATGCGGTGGTCGTCGTAGGTGTCGATCGCCGCGGGCTTGAGCTTCGCCACCGGGGTCACGCGGATGAAATCGGCGCCCTCCTCGACCGTCGCGCCGAGCTTCCTCAACTCGGCGGCCATCGCGGCGATGCGGTCGGTTTCCTTGACCCGCCAGCTGGCGATATTGCGCAGTGTCGTCGTGCCCCTGGCGAACAGCGCCGCCGTGGCCAGGGTCATCGCCGCGTCGGGAATGTGGTTGCAATCGAGGTCGACCGCAACCAGGCCATCCTGCGGTGCCCGCGCTTCCATCCAGTTCGGGCCCGTCTCGATGAGCGCGCCCATCTGCGCCAGCGCCTCGGCAAACTTCACGTCGCCCTGGATCGAATCGCGGCCGACCCCCTCGACCCGCACCGGCCCGCCACCGATGGCGCCGAGCGCCATGAAATAGGAGGCCGACGAGGCATCGCCCTCGACATAGACGGTCCCCGGCGACACGTAGCGGCTGCCGGCACGCACCGTGAAGCGCTGCCAGCCTTCGCGCTCGACCACCACGCCGAAGCGCGCCATCGTCGCCAGCGTGATCGCGATGTAAGGCTTCGAAATCAACTCGCCGACGACGTCGACCGCGACGGTCTCGCCGGTCAGCGGCAGCGCCATCAGCAGGCCGGTCAGGAACTGGCTCGAGACGTCGCCGCGCACCCTGACCACCCCGCCCGGCGCAATCGCCGCCGGCCTCAGGTGCAGCGGCGGAAAGCCCTCGTTGCCGAGGTAGGTCACGTCTGCCCCGAGCTGGCGCAGGCCATCGACCAGGTCGCCGATCGGCCGCTCGTGCATGCGCGCCACGCCCTTGAGCACATAGTCGCCGCCGGCCAGCGCCAGCGCTGCGGTCAGCGGGCGAAACGCCGTGCCGGCATTGCCGAGAAAGAGCTCGGCCCGGCGCACCGGAAAGCCCCCGCCGCATCCCGTAATCCGCCAGTTCTCGCCGCCCAGGTGCGTGACGCCGACACCCAGCGTCTTCAGCGCGTCGAGCATGCGCCCGGTATCGTCCGAAGCCAGCAGGTCGCGGACTTCGGCCTCCCCGTCGGCCAGCGCCGCCAGCAGCAGCACGCGATTGGAGATGCTCTTGGAACCGGGCAAGCGAACGTTGCCGGCCGCGGAAACGAGTTGGGGAAGGTCGAGGAATTCCATGGGCAAAGAAAGAGAAGAATCAGACATTGTTTTCATCCTGGCCGGCCCGGCGCGGGGTTTGCGCGGTACGGCTATTCATTGATCTTCAATTCCGCAAAAGGGGAATCACCCTCCCCGGCCAGACAGGCCGCTGGGACCGCAGTCACGCCCTGCGCCAGCGCCCATGGCTCCCCAGCGCCGTGGCAGAGCACGTAGATATGGTCCAGCCCCAGGCTCTCCCGGGCCGAACGCATCGAAGCGGTCACGCGGGGCGAATTTGTCAGCTTGATTTCGAACCCGAGGCTTACGCCATCCTTGATGATCAACAGGTCCAGTTCAGCACCGGCATGCACCCCCCAGAAGAATGCCTCTCCGCGCCGGGCGCCCGTATGGCGGATAATTTCGCCAAGAATGAAGCCTTCCCATGAAGCACCGCACTTCGGGTGCGCCAGCAAGGCGTCGCCGTCGCCGATGGCGAGCAGGCTATGCAGCAGGCCTGAATCGGCCACATAAACTTTCGGCGCCCGGATTTCGCGCTTGCCAATATTTGCCTGCCAGGGCTGAAGGCGGAACGCCATGAACGTCCCCTCCAGGATATCCAGATAGCGCGAGACCGTCTTGTCGCTCACGCCCAGCGCCCTGCCCAACTCGCTACCGTTCCAGGTTTGCCCGTGGTAATGCGC
>CAZBKX010000411.1:0-2408 GCA_964492535.1 uncultured Rhodoferax sp.
CAGTCGGACAGTTCCACCCTCGCGCTCTACAAAACTCTTCACTGCGTCCATGCCAACACCCCGACCCGACACCTCTGTTACGACTGCGGCAGTGGAAAAACCAGGCGCGAAAACAAGTTGCGCAATTACCTCGGGGCTGGCTTGTTGATCAGCTCCAATGAGCCCCTTTTCAATGGCTCTTTTTTGTATAGCGGCAAGTGCCAGCCCGCCACCATCATCGCCGAGCTTGAAGACGAGTTGACCACCCACCAAGGACACATCCAAGTTGATGTGCCCAGCTGCTGGCTTGCCCTTGGCCTGGCGGTTTTCTGGTGCCTCAATGCCATGATCCATAGAGTTGCGGTACAGGTGCATGAACACATTTTTCATGAGGTCGGCAACTTGCGTGCGCAGTACGATATTGTGGTCGTCAATGCTGATTTTTGGAGGCTCTTTGGACAACTCTTTGGCAAGCGATGGCAAAGACTCCA
Source organism: uncultured Rhodoferax sp. (assembly GCA_964492535.1). Taxonomy (GTDB): domain Bacteria; phylum Pseudomonadota; class Gammaproteobacteria; order Burkholderiales; family Burkholderiaceae_C; genus Rhodoferax. Next base: position 471 of record CAZBKX010000411.1, read on the forward strand.
CAATGCCCTCCAACGCCTCGTGCACCCGCACCGTGCCTAGCATTTCCAGCATGTGGTGCACTCGCTGATGTGCCGCCCGCATGGATGCCAAGTCATGGCCGCGTATGGATTCGTCCAACACTTCCAGCGCGTCTTGGATCTCTTGCTTCTGCACCATGAGGTATTTCTCGACACCCGCGCGACGCCCGGGCCCGGTTCTGCCCAATTTGACTTTATTAATGTGGGCGTACTCTTCCATGACCACAGATACGCTGGACAGCTCTCCGAGAAGCTTTTCTTGGTTCCACTCCGTATCAGGGTTTTGCCGCAACTCGTCGTAGCTCTGCTCGGCCTCGTGCACCACGTTTGTCAGATGCAGCAAGCCGTAGGTCCGCGCATTACCTTTGATGGTGTGCATGTTGCGAAACAGTTGGGTAACCGTCTCGGTGTTAAGGCTGCCCTGGGACGTGGCCCCAGCTTCTTCGATTATTTCTTTGTTTTCAGCCAAGAACGCGGTGGCGCCCTCAATGAAGCCAGAGAACTTCTCTTGGCTGATAGCCAAAATTTGGCCAATGATGTCGAGTTCGCGTTTTTGCTGGCCCGCTGCAGCGGCCAAGGCCTTGAGCTCGGTCACGTCGCGCACGCACAGCATGAGCTTATCGATGGTGCCGCCATCGTCGGTGATCGGCGACCAGCTCAGGGCGAGCGACTTCACGCGCCCATCGGGCATGGTTTTTTCAAAATCAGCAGGGAGCAGGTGCGAGTTGAATTCGTACTGCATCTCATCTTCGCCGATCACAGAGTTGATAACGACGTCAACCTGCGACAGTGCATCGGAACCCAGGTTAGAGCTGCCAAAAACCAGCTCCATCAATGGGCGACTCGCGATGTCCTTGGTCTCGAAAATGGTGGCCATGTACGCGGAGTGCTCGGGATGAATGGCCCCGCCCTTTTCCACTGTAAGCACGCCCTGCGGCATGTTTTGAAGCATGGCGTTAATGGCGCTGGTTTTCTGGCGCAGCTGCTCCGTGCGTTCACCCAAGCGCTGGCGCATGGTATCCAGGCCTCGGAGCAGTTGCGATATTTCATCCTTACCTTTGGCTTTTAGCACAGCAGTCATGTCACCATCACCCATGCGCCGCGCCCAGTCTACCGCCAGCTGTAGCGGATGCGTTACGTGCCGACTGACCAGCAGACCCAGCGCCACCCCGACGCCAACGTTGAGCAGCAGCAGTGCAGTTAGATTGCGGCTAAACCGGTACTTCGCCGTATTGGTGTCGGCTAGCAGCTTGGCCTCCTGCTCTTTGAGCTGCGACAAGCCGGACATGGTGTTTCCCAGCTGGTTGCTGCGGGGCTCGACCTCATCTTTCAAGAAGATCATCAGGTCGCTGGGCTCTGCCATCTCCACTTTCCCGACCATGGACCCAAGTTCATCGGCCATCTCCTGGTCCTTGACGGACAGTTCTCGCAGCGTGCTGAGTTGCTTTATGCCCTCAGTGGATGTAATCAGTTTTGCAGCCTGATCTTTCAGATCAGTACTCTTGGCGCGGGACTCCTGCAGGCGTTTGAGCGCGTTTTTGCGGTTCAAAAAGCTGGTGGCTAGCAGCGCATCGCGCAGCGCGACGTTGGCATTGAGTCGTTCAACATTGGCTTCCTTTAATAGCGACAACCCCAATAGCTCACGCTCATACAGCACGGTGCCCGCGGCATCAATTTGATGCATGTTGAACAACGCGAAACTGCCGAGCGCGGCACCGAGCACCGTGACACATATGAACGCAACCACCAGCTTGCTGGCGATCTTGAAGTCTGACAGTTGCATGGCCGTATCTCTCTGAGTGTTAAATATCTATCTGAAGTCAGTAGTGTCCCAACGTTCTTCCGAGGAGAGCGAGCTGATTTGGCTCGGAATCCGTCTCTGAATTTTTCGAGGGCGGCGTAAGTAGTTGATGTATCGGG
>CAZBKX010000412.1:0-1756 GCA_964492535.1 uncultured Rhodoferax sp.
CGCGGCGCGCCTGACGCTGCGACTCCTTCCGGGTCAAACGATCATCCGCTTGGCCTCACAGTGCACTCCATGCCTCAACCCGAAACTGCCCCGGACGGCGCGGTTCGCAAGCAGGGCGGCGGGCGTCTCAAAATGATGGCGGTGCTGCTGGTGTGTGCCGCGCCGGTGGTGGCCTCTTATTTCACTTTCTACGTGGTGAGGCCAGAGGGTCGCCAGAATTTTGGTGAATTGATCAGTCCCCAGCGCGCCGTGCCTGACATCAAGGGTATTGACCTCAACGGCACTGGCGTCAGCCTGCAAACGCTGAAGGGGCAGTGGCTTTTGGTGAGTGTGGCCGGCGCCGGTTGCGATGAGGCCTGCGTGCAGCATCTGTACTTGCAGCGCCAGATGCGCGAGAGTCTGGGCCGGGAAAAAGACCGACTCGACTGGGTCTGGCTGATCTCGGACGATGCCCCCGTAGCCGAGCCACTTCGCATCGCCCTGAAAGGTGCGACTGCCCTGCGCGTGCCTGCGCCGCAGATTGCCGCCTGGCTGGCGCCGGGCAGCGGCCAAGTGCTGGCGGACCACTTGTATCTGGTGGACCCGATGGGCAACTGGATGCTTCGGTTCCCCGCCAAGCTGGACAAGGTGACCGCCGCCAAGGCCAAGCGCGATGTGGAGCGTCTGCTGCGCGCGGCCAATTCCTGGGACAAGCCAGGCCGTGAAACCATCAATTGACCGGTGACGACTGTGCAAGCGCTTTACGATTTTTCTCCCTTGGTGCAATTGATGCTTCTGGGACTCTTGCTGGCGGGGGGGCCGCTGGCTTGGGTTGCCTATCGGCACCGGCGCTCGACGCCGCTGCGTCGCAGGCAGGCATTGACGCTGTTGACTCTGTTTCTTACCTTTGATCTGGTTTTGTTCGGCGCTTTCACCCGTTTGACTGACTCGGGGCTGGGCTGCCCTGATTGGCCCGGCTGCTACGGCAGTGCCAGCCCCCTGGGAGCCAAAGCGGAGATCACGGCTGCACAAAGCGCCATGCCCACCGGGCCGGTGACCCATGGCAAGGCCTGGATAGAGATGATTCACCGGTACCTTGCCACCAGTGTCGGGGTGTTGATTCTGGTGCTGGCTGCTTTGGCTTGGATGGACCGCAGGCCCCGCAATCTGAAAGTGGATCGTGCAGCCATCTCCCCCTGGTGGCCGACACTCACCTTGGTGTGGGTGTGTATTCAGGGGGCTTTTGGGGCACTGACCGTGACCATGAAGCTCTTCCCCGCGATCGTGACGCTTCATCTGATGGGCGGGTTGTTTCTGTTGGCTCTGCTTTGTATCCAGGCAGTCAAATACGCCCAACTCGACGGCCGTTCACAGATCACGAACATCAGCCCTGGCCTGCGTGGCCTGTTATGGGCTTCATGCGCTTTGTTGGTGATACAGATTGCCTTGGGCGGTTGGGTCAGCACGAACTATGCGGTGCTGGCTTGCACGGATTTCCCCAAGTGCCAGGGAAGTTGGTGGCCCAACATGAACTTCCAGCAAGGTTTCGAGATGTGGCGGGAACTGGGCTTAACCGGCGCGGGAGAGCCTATCTTCTTCTCGTCCCTGACTGCCATTCATTACGTGCACCGCCTGGCCGCCTTTGTGGTGCTCGGTGCGCTCGCGGCGCTGGCGTGGCGCCTGAATCGGGTGCCGGGTCTGCGTACGCAGTCCAGGCTCATCGCCTTGCTCATCACCTTGCAACTCATCACAGGACTCAGTAATGTGGTGCTGGACT
>CAZBKX010000413.1:0-2216 GCA_964492535.1 uncultured Rhodoferax sp.
CTTCACCCATTGGGTGATCCTCCAAAATGCTCTGTAGCCCGCATCAGGCCTCAGTTTTTGGGGATTTTAAGAGGGTCAACTGAGGAAAATAGGATTAATGAGAAGAACATCATGACCCTGGCTCCCTTTACGATCGCTTACTGGTGTGTTTTGGTGGCTGCTGTGCTCCCCATCGCCTGTGCAGGCTTGGCCAAATGGGGCATGTTCAACAAGCCAAAGCGCGATGGGGGTTATGACAACGGCAATCCGCGCGCGTGGCTCGCACAACAAACCGACTGGCGCGCCCGTGCCAACGCCGCACAGGCCAACAGTTTTGAGGCCTTGCCATTCTTTATTGGGGCGGTGGTCATTGCCCACCAGTTGGGCGCGCATCAGGGCCGGTTGGATGTTCTGGCCTTTGTCTACATCGTGTTGCGCCTGGTGTATGTGATGATGTATGTGGGCGGTCTGTCCTCTGTGCGCAGCTCGGTGTGGTCACTGGCCTTTGCCGCGAATGTGGGTATTTTATTTGTGGGCTATCGCTAGGCCCTCAGTACAAACCCCCTGCGGGATGTTCCTGATGCGCCAGCCCATGTAGCGGGTTATCCTGATTGGTAAACCACACGCCCCACTCGAAAAGAACCGACCATGAACAACACAGTGTTTAGCCGCCGCACTTTTGCGGCAGTGACAGCATTGGCGGCCGCAGCCGTTGCCGTGCCCTCCCTATGGGCCCAGCCTCGCCTTGAAAAAGTGAAGGTGACGATTGCCGTAGGCGGCAAAGGCAGTTTTTACCATTTGCCGCTGACCATTGCCGAGCAGCTTGGCTATTTCAGCGCTGAGGGGCTGGAGGTTGAAATTGTTGATTTTGAAGGGGGATCACGGGCCCTGAAGGCTGTTGCCACTGGTTCTGCCGATGTCGCTTCTGGCGCCTATGAGCACACTCTCAAACAGCAGGCCCAGGGGCACAGTTTTCAGTCTTTTGTTTTGCAAGGCCGGGCGCCTGCCATCGGCATGGGCATCTCGCTGCGAACGTTGGCCCATTACCGTAGCCCGGCTGATCTCAAGGGCACCAAGATCGGCGTGTCAGCACCCGGTTCGTCCACCAACATGGTGGCCGACTTGATTTTGTCGCGCGCGGGGCTGCGCCCGAACGATGTCACTTTTGTTGAAGTCGGAACAGCGCAAGGGGCTTTGATCGCTTTTCGCAGCGGTCAGATTGACGCCTTGAGCAATGCAGATCCGGTGTTGACCATCCTGGAGCAAAAGGGCGAGATCCGTCTTATTGCGGATACCCGCACCCTCAAGGGAACTGCGGAAGTGTTTGGTGGGCCCATGCCATCGGGATGTCTTTATGCGCCCCTTGTGTTCATCCAAAAAAACCCCAATACCGTACAAGCACTGACCTACGCTTTAGCGCATGCCTTGAAGTGGCTGCAGACGGCCGGACCGCTTGACATCATCAGAACCGTGCCCCAGTCCGTGTTGTTGGGCGACCGCGCCCTGTATTTGGCTGCCTTCAACAAGGTGAGAGAAGCGATTTCACCGGACGGCATGATGCCTGATGATGCACCTCGCAATGTGGCGCGAGTTCTTGCTGGTTTTGATCCGTCGATCAGGCCGGAGAAGCTCGATCTTTCCAAAACCTTCACCAACGAGTTCGCCAAGAAAGCCAAAGGTCGCTTCAAGGCCTGAACTGGCTTTCTTTTGCACGCGGTGCCATGGCGCTTGGCTCAGCGTTTTTTGGGATTGGCCCGAACCGGCTTGCTTGGCGCAGATTTCACTTTTCTCGGGTGGGTCTTGGCGTTTGTCCGGTTTGGTGACCCTTTGGACGTCACATGCCTGGTTTGCGCAGGCAAAAACAAAACGACTTGTTGTCCCACCTTGAAGGCCGCCAGCGCGCTGACCCTGTTCCAATCTGCGATGCTTTCTTTGCTTACCCGGTAACGCGCAGCCACGGTGGACACGGATTCATTTCTGCCCGCTTTGTGAAGCGTACGCTTCAGGATCACGTCAGGGGAAAAAGACAGCTGGCCGTTGTCCGCCACATGTTCAGCAACATCGTTTTGATGTTGGGCTGAGCGGGTGACCAGCAGACTGGAGCCCGCCCGGATCAGCATCCGGGGAGGGATGTTGTTGAGGCTGCGCAGATCGCTCTCGGTCATACCCGAGCGCTTGGCTGCATCCGACACGGCCATGTTGGTGGGCGCAACCCACACGGTCCAACTTGCCAGACG
>CAZBKX010000414.1:0-5483 GCA_964492535.1 uncultured Rhodoferax sp.
ACATCGCCACAACAATGCCGCCAATCACGGTGCCCAAAATCACAATGATGATCGGCTCCATCAAACTGGAAATACCTGCCACCATGTCGTCAACCTCTGCTTCATAGAAATCAGCTGCCTTGCCCAGCATGTGGTCAATGGAGCCGGATTCTTCGCCAATAGAGCACATTTGCAGAACCATGGATGGAAAAAGATTGGCGTTGGTCATGGCCACGGTGAGCGCCGTCCCCGTGGACACCTCCTGTTGAATCTTCGCGGTTGCAGACTGATAGACATAGTTGCCAGAGGCGCCGCCGACCGAGTCAAGCGCCTCTACCAAAGGCACGCCAGCGGCGAACATGGTGGACAGGGTTCGTGTCCAGCGCGCAATGCAGGACTTGTCAACAAGGGTGCCAAAAATGGGCATCTTGAGCATCAGGCGGTCCATGACTTGCTGCACCTTTTCGTTGCGTTTCCAGGCCTGCATGAAAAAATAAAATCCACCACCCAGACCCCCAAAAATCAACCACCAGTAGGATACAAAAATCTCGCTGATGGCGATCACAACCAGGGTCGGGCCGGGCAGGTCGGCGCCGAAATTGGAAAACACCTCTTTGAACGCGGGCACCACAAAGATCATGATCACTGCGGTGACTACAAAAGCCACAATCAAAACCGAGATGGGGTACATCAGGGCTGACTTGATCTTGGACTTGATCGCCTCGGTCTTCTCCATATAGACCGCCAGCCGGTCCAGCAGTTGATCCAGAATACCGGCTGATTCCCCCGCCTCGATCAGGTTGCAGTACAGGTTGTCAAAATACATCGGGAACTTGCGAAACGCCGCGCTCAGGGATGTACCCGTCTCCACGTCCGTGCGAATGTCGTTCAGCAGCTTGGTCACACTGGGGTTCGGGTTGCCCCGACCCACAATGTCAAAAGCCTGCAACAGCGGCACACCGGCTTTCATCATGGTGGCGAGTTGGCGCGTGAAGATCGCCAGATCTTTGGGCTTGATGGACTTGCCCGTGCGCATTCGGCGCTTCTTGATGCTGGTCGCCATGACGCCCTGACGGCGCAGGGCTGCCTGAACCTGGTTTTCGCCTGCAGCGCGGGTTTCGCCACGAACCACCTTCCCGTTTCTGTCTTTTCCTTGCCATTCAAAGACGAACTCTTTGGTGCTTTTGATCTGTGCAGTTGCCATGGTGTATTTCGTTTGGTTCGCTCTAGTCGTTGGTTACGGCAAGCACTTCTTCCAAGGATGTCAACCCCAGTTTGACTTTGTGCAGACCCGCTTGCCTCAGCGAGCGAACTCCGTCAAGTTTGGCCTGTTTGGCAATATCCAATGCACTTCCGTCGCGCAAAATAATACGTTGGATCTCTTCGCTTATTGGCATCACCTGGTAGAGGCCGACACGCCCTTTATATCCGTTACTGCACATCGTACATCCCGCGGCTCGATAGGAAACCCACGGGGACCTCAAGTCGTCTTCGCTGTAACCGGCATCCGTCAATGCCTTTTGGGGAATATCAATAGGCGTTTTGCAATTGGGACACAGGCGTCTCGCCAGGCGCTGGGCAGTGATCAGAATCACACTGGAGGCGATGTTGAAGGGCGCGATGCCCATATTTCGCATCCGTGTCAACGTGGTCGGCGCATCATTGGTGTGCAACGTCGACAGGACCAAGTGACCGGTTTGCGCCGCTTTAATGGAGATGTCGGCAGTCTCCAGATCCCGGATTTCGCCAACCATGATGATGTCGGGATCCTGGCGCAGAAATGACTTGAGCGCGACCGCAAAGGTCAGTCCAGCCTTGTCGTTGATATTGACCTGGTTGACGCCGGGTAAATTGATTTCAGACGGATCTTCAGCGGTCGCGATATTGACGCCTGGCTTGTTCAGCATGTTCAGGCAGGTGTACAAAGATACCGTTTTTCCTGAACCAGTGGGGCCCGTTACCAAAATCATGCCGTAAGGCCGAGCAATCGCCTCCATCAGTCTTTCTTTCTCTTCCGGCTCATAGCCCAGCGCATCGATGCCCAGTTTGGCGCTGCTGGGGTCAAGAATCCGAATCACTATTTTTTCGCCGAAAAGCGTGGGCAACGTGCTGACCCGAAAGTCGATAACACGGTCGGGACCCACCTTGAGCTTCATCTTCCCGTCCTGAGGCACCCGTTTTTCCGAAATATCCATTCGGGAAATCACTTTGATGCGTGAAGCCAGTTTGTCCTTGATCGCAATGGGGGGCGATGCGATTTCCCTCAACTCTCCATCGATCCGGAACCGAACACGGTAGTTGTGTTCGTAGGGTTCAAAATGCAAATCCGAGGCTCGCATGCTGAAGGCGTCCAGTAGCATCTTTTGGAGGAACTTGACAACTGGTGCATCTTCGACCTCTGAGGTTGATACTTCCGGGGTGTCCGTGATGACTACTGCTGAGAGCTCATCAAATTCAAAGTCGCCGCCGCCAATGATGTTGTCCATGGCCTCTGCAGCGGTCGTTGCTTTTGCAGTCACCAGCTTTAGCAGTTTGTCGTATTCGGCAATGACCCAATCGACGCCCAATTGGGTGGCGAACTTGATCTTCTCTGCGGCTTGCTGATCAGAGGGATCAGCAGTGGCCACGATCAACCGGCTGTTTCGCTTGCTCAAAACCACAATACGGTAGTCTTGGCAAATCTTTCCGTCCAGAAGATCTTTGGGCAGCCGATGGGGGTCGATGGCGTCTAGGTCTACCAAGGGAGCAGCAAAAGCAGTTGACATGGTGTGGGCCAGATCGTAAGCAGAAACCACCCCTGAGCCGGTGAGTTCGGCGATGAAGCTCGTGCGGCTGGTCTGTGCTTTGCGGTATATGTCTTCCGCCGTTTTTTGCCCCAGTTTTCCAGCCAAGACGAGGGCGCGCCCCAAGCCTGGAAGGGCGGTCGTTGAAGTTTCGCGGGAGGTGGAGTCGATAGCAGCCATAGAACCAGACTGTACTACGTCAGTGGAGGCTTGTGTGCCCGGTTTGGTAGGGCGGTTGGCCCGTTTTTATGTCTTTATTTCGGCTGAAGGCCTGTGGGATTCGTCCGCATGCCGAGGCAATTGGGCAGTTTTCTGGTCGGAATGAGAGGATTCGAACCTCCGACCCCTTCGTCCCGAACGAAGTGCGCTACCGGGCTGCGCCACATTCCGATGCTTTTCTGCAGCTTGGTTTCAGAATTTCCGACCAAGCAAACCGGAGGCCAATTCTATCAAACACGTCGTATGGGGACCGGGGGGAAGTAGGCCTGCGGCCGCGGTAGCTCGATGCGCTTCCTGGGTGGCGTATTGCCGGGCAATGTCCAGTGCGCCTGTCGTTGTGACGATGTGTACGACTTGATCCAGCATGGCGACGCCGCCTGTTTCGATGGCCTCACGGATGAGGTTTTGCTGGCTGACCGTGCCTCGTTCCATCGCAGCAATCAGTGGCAAAGTGATTTTGCCTTCCCGCAAATCATCTCCGAGGTTCTTCCCCATCACGTCAGCGTCACCGGTGTAATCCAGAACATCGTCTATCACCTGAAATGCAGTGCCTAGCGCTTGCCCGTAAGTTGCGCAGGCTTCTTCCATCTCCCTGGTGCAGCCTGATAAAAGTGCTCCAACTCTGGCGCTGGACTCAAACAACTTGGCCGTTTTGGAGCGGATAACCCGGATATAACCCGCCTCATCGAGGCTGGCGTTGTGCATGTTCATCAACTGAAGCACTTCACCTTCAGCAATCACATTCGTTGCATCAGCAAGAACCTCCATGACACGCATGTCTTGAGCATCAACCATCATTTGAAACGCACGGGAGTAGAGAAAATCTCCAACCAGCACGCTGGCCGGATTGCCAAAGGTTTCGTTGGCAGTCGCGTTGCCTCTGCGCAAGGCAGAGTCATCTACGACATCATCGTGCAGCAAAGTGGCCGTGTGAATGAATTCCACGACTGCGGCCAGGTTGAACCGTTGCGCGCCGCCAAAACCCAGGGCGCCGCTGGTCAACAGCAGGAGCGCCGGACGCAATCGTTTGCCGCCAGCGGCGATGATGTAGCGCGAAACTTGGCCAATGAGCGGCACCTCGGACTCCAGCCGACGTGCAATGACCAAGTCAACCTCGTGCATGTCCTGCGCGATAACGGACATTGAGGGGGTGAAGTTGGAAGGGTTAACTTGCAAGACAGATACCAAATTGTGAATCGGGATTATAGAAAGCCCAAGCAGCTTGATTGTCGCGCGGGGTGGGTCAGATTCGGGTCAACAACCACCCATGTTATGATATTGGGCTCTGAGAAAATTCGTTCCCGGAGCTAAATTGAAGAGGTCAACATGTACGCGGTCATAAAAACCGGCGGCAAGCAATATCGAGTTGCAGCCGGCGAAAAAATTAAAGTAGAACAGATTGCTGCGGACGTAGGCCAAGAGATTGTGTTCGATCAGGTTCTCGCAGTCGGCAACGGCGCAGAATTGAAGGTCGGGACTCCCTTGGTGTCCGGCGCAACCGTGAGTGTCACGGTTGTGGCTCACGGCAAGCACGACAAAGTCAGCATTTTTAAAATGCGTCGTCGTAAGCATTACCAAAAACGTCAAGGTCATCGTCAACAGTTCACCGAACTGCTGATTGGTGCAATTGCTGCTTAAAAGGGGCACGGGTCATGGCACAGAAAAAAGGCGGCGGCTCTACGCGAAACGGGCGCGACTCCAAGCCCAAAATGCTCGGTGTGAAGAAATTCGGTGGTGAATTGATCAGCGCTGGAGCAATCATTGTTCGCCAGCGTGGCACCAAGTTCCACCCCGGAAACAATGTGGGCATTGGCAAGGACCATACACTGTTTGCACTGGTTGATGGCAACGTCTTGTTTGCTGTCAAAGGCGCACTGAACAAGCACACAGTGAGTGTTGTTTCGGCCTAATCTGCTAGGAACTTTCAGTCAAGACCCTGCGCCCTGCGCGGGGTTTTTCGTTTGTGAAGTCTGACGCCGCTTTTGGTTCAATGCGAGGTTAGACGCACCGGCACAGACAGTGCTCTGTTACGGCATGGCGCAATAGCGACACAGCGCATTGAATTAGAAATGGAAAGAAATCATGAAGTTCGTTGACGAAGCTTATATCGATATCTCGGCGGGAGACGGCGGGGCAGGATGTGTCTCGTTTCGCCACGAGAAATACAAAGAGTTTGGTGGCCCTAACGGCGGAGACGGCGGGCGCGGCGGTCACGTGTTTGCTGTGGCAGATTCCAACCTCAATACCTTGGTGGACTACCGGTTCTCCCGGCGCCACGATGCCAAGCGCGGGGAGCACGGCATGGGCTCCGACATGTTTGGCGCAGCAGGTGCCGACATCACCCTGAAAATGCCGGTGGGAACGATTATTTCAGACGCCGAAACCGGAGAGGTCCTGTTTGAGTTGATCACGCCTGGTGAGGTGATCACTATTGCCAAAGGTGGTGACGGTGGCTTTGGAAACATGCGATTCAAAAGCGCCATCAACCGCGCGCCACGGCAA
>CAZBKX010000415.1:0-2823 GCA_964492535.1 uncultured Rhodoferax sp.
TTTAGTGTACTAGGCACTATCGACAGCACATCTTTCAAAAGCGGTGTCGGCTTGAACGCAGCAGCAGATAGCGATGATTACATCATATACAACAGTGCTACCGGCGCTTTGTATTACGATGCGGGTGGAAAGGTAGCAGGAAGTGCAGCCGCAGTACAAATTGTCAGCTTAAATGCCGGGTTGCCGTTAACGTATCAGGATTTTATAGTGATATAGAACATTGGCTATAAGTGGTTTTGTACGAATAAGCAGAATTGCTGTCAATCAGCGTCCAATATTTTCCGCTAATCAGCGTCCAATTCTTTCCACTTTTTCACTCTGCTGAGCACGACTTTTACGGTGCTTAAAACGGTAAGATTCGTTACCCGTTTCCAAGATGTCACAATGATGTGTAATGCGATCAAGTAGCGCTGTTGTCATCTTCGCATCGCCAAATACTTGTACCCATTCACCGAAGGTCAGGTTCGTGGTAATAATTAACGAAGTCTTCTCATACAGATGGCTGATGAGATGAAACAGCAAAGCACCTCCCGATGCTGGGAACGGCAAATAACCCAGCTCATCAATGATTACAGCATCCACCAAGCACAGCTGTTTCGCCAGATTGCCAACCTTGCCCTGCGTCTTCTCACGTTCCAATTGATTGACTAAATCCACGGCATTATAAAAACGCACACGTTTACCATGATGAATCGCAGCCACGCCAATGGCGGTTGCAAGATGCGATTTACCCGTGCCAGTGCCGCCCACCAGAATTAAGTTATGCGCCGTTTCCATAAAGGCCGCACTGGCTAATTGTTCAACCACCACCTGCGACAGCGGCGTTTCCGCCCAATCAAACCCTAGCAAATCACGGTGTATCGGAAAGCGTGCAGCCTTGAGTTGATGACGCAGACTTTTGAGTTTCCGATCAGTTTGCTCTGCCGCTAGTAAACGCTCCATCCAGGTTTCTGGACGATGCGCCTGCTTGGGTTTCTCAGCCTGCAATTCACTCCATGCAGTGGCCATGCCATAGAGTTTTAGCGCCTTTAAGCTGGTTGCATAATCAATGTACATTGCCAGCTCCTAACAAGTAGTCATAACGGTGGCAATTGGCGACTGGCTCCATCGTGAGTGCAATCCCATCAGGAATGTTAATTGACATAGCAGGCAAGTGCGGCGAGATCAGCCTGCGCAACTCATTCATGACGACAGGCGCATTGACGACACCACTTTCTAACGTCAACTCACAAGCCACAGTCAGTGCATCCAGCCCAGCTTCTCCCGCCAGCATGAGCAGTTCAACAAAGGCGCGATCACCTTTAGGCTGTTTCAGAATACGGTCCCGCACCATCATGATTGGTCGCGGCAAGTCCCATGTCACAAAGGGGGCGCCATCCCTGATGGCGCCGGGTTTCTTATCCAGTATGGGCAGGTAATGCCACGGATCGCAGACGAGATGGTCTCGACCAAACACTCTTGGGTGTGCGGCAATGACTTTACCATTGGCCACCACACGCACTTGATCTGCCGTCATACGCACGGAAACTGCCTGACCCGCATAACCTGCGGGGACGCTATAACGATTGCGATCTGCGTTGACCAGGCAGGTGGAGGATACGCGTAGCATATGCTCTACATAGCCATCAAAGCGTGCAGTGATAGGACGTAAGTTTGGCTGCTCGTCAGCAAAACATTCAGCAATGGTACGTTGGCGTTGTGTCGGGTGTTTACGTTGCGCTAATTCTCTGCAGCGCGTTGCGAGCCATGCGTTTAATTCGGCAAATGAAGCAAAGCGGGCTAATGGCGTGAACAGCCATTCACGGATATTGCCTACCTGATTCTCCACTTGGCCTTTCTCCCAGCCAGAGGCTGGTGTGCAGGCAACGGGTTCAAACAAATAATGATTGGCCATGGTTAAGAAGCGACGGTTAAATTGACGCTCTTTACCTGAGTACACGGTATCCACGACGGCCTTGAGGTTGTCGTAGATCAGGCGTGCAGGCACGCCACCAAAGAAAGCAAATGCGCGCACATGGGCGTCTAGTACCATTTCCTGTATTTCTCTGGGATAGGCGACGACAAACATTTGGCGGCTATAAGTTAAACGGAAGTGTGCAACCTTGATCTTCTGCAACACACCACCCAATTCAACTTCCTCCTGGCTCCAGTCAAACTGGCAGGCATCGCCTGGCAGAAAGAGCAATGGCACAAAGGCGTCACTTAACTTCGGACTGTGATTGCGTGATTTCCAGCGACGCACAAAGCGTTGCACGCTGTCATAAGCACCTTCGTAACCAACGGCTTGCAGACACTCATACAGTCGCTGCCCATTACGGCGCCGGGATCTTGTAAGCTTGGCATCTTCAACGAGCCATTGCGTGAGTTGTGCTTCAAATGGGCCAAACTTAGGGGATGCTGGCTGCTCTCGTTTGTATTTGGGTTCGTCTACAGTAAGAATGTGTTTGCGTACGGTGGGACGGGAAAGTCCCATGTCTTTGGCGATGTCGGTAATCGTTTGCTTTTGCACTAAATAGCGCCTGCGTATTTCGTAAATCATGTCCATATAAATCACTCCAGATACCTCCAGCTAAAACACTGGATGGTGACATACTGAGGTGGAAACTATTGGACGCTGTTTCCACCTCTAATCTGGAAAGTATTGCACGCTGATTAACAAACCGGGCAAGGCAAATTACGCCAACATTGTTGACCCGAGCTTTACTGATGTAAATCAGTTGTTTGTAGACTGGACCGGCATCAAGAACACCAGAGTGCGTCTTGGCCGCCAACAGGTAAACCTCGACAATGTGCGCTTCATCGGCGACATCGGTTTCCGTCAGA
>CAZBKX010000416.1:0-14483 GCA_964492535.1 uncultured Rhodoferax sp.
TTAAGATTAAGATTAAGATTAAGATTAAGATTAAGATTAAGATTAAGATTAAGATTAAGATTAAGATTAAGATTAAGATTAAGATTAATCTTGCCATTCCTCCTGCAGCAACTGCAGCATGTCCTCAGTGCTCATCCTGGCGGCCAGGTCGCTGCCCTCCAGCAAGCTATCGGCCAGGGCGCGTTTGTGCTTGTGCAGGTCAACAATCTTTTCCTCTATGGTCTGCTTGGCCACCAGTCGGTAGATGGTGACCGGGCGGGTTTGGCCGATGCGGTGGGCGCGGTCGGAGGCCTGGTCTTCTACGGCCGGGTTCCACCATGGGTCCATGTGGATCACGTAGTCGGCTGCGGTCAGGTTCAGGCCGGTGCCACCGGCTTTCAGGCTGATCAAAAAGACATCGCCCTCGCCCGCCTGAAAGGCGTTCACGCGGACCTGGCGTTCCTGCATCGGGGTGGCGCCGTCCAGGTACTGGTAGTGCACGCCACGGGCGTCAAGCGACTTGCGGATCAGGCTCAGGTGATCCACAAACTGGCTGAACACCAGCGCTTTGTGCTTATTGGCCAGCAATTCGTCCAGCAGTTCCTCAAACGCGGCCAGCTTGCTGCTCGACAGGCCCAGCTCCGGCGCCACCAACTGGGGGTTGCAGCAGGCCCGGCGCAACTTCATGATCTCGGCCAATATCTGAATGTGGCGCTGCCCCGCCGGGGCCTCTGTATCGGCCAGGCGCTCCAGCGCGGTGCGGCGCAGGGCCTCGTACAGGGCCGCCTCCTCGGGGGAAAGCACAACCTGACGCAAGATCTCGGTGCGCGAGGGCAGTTCCGACAGCACTTGCGATTTGGTGCGGCGCAGGATGAAGGGGCGGATCAACTTGCGCAGCCGGTGGCGCACCTCGTTGTCTTGCTGGCGCTCGATCGGCCCGGCATAGCGCTCGTTAAAGTCTTCCAGCGAGCCCAACAGGCCGGGGTTGATGAAGCGAAACAGGCTCCACAACTCGCCCAAATGGTTTTCCAGCGGCGTGCCGGAGCACATCATGCGGAAATCGCCCTGCAGCGCCATCGCGGCCTGGGCGCGCTTGGTCTGGTGGTTTTTGATGGCCTGCGCTTCGTCCAGCACAAGGGTGTGCCACGGCACGGCACTAAAGCGTTCGCTCTCCTGCTGCAGCAAGCCGTAGCTGCAAATCACCAGGTCAAACGGCTTCAAGTCCTGCAGAGCCAGCGCACGGTCGCCCGTGCCAAACAGGATGATGTTGAGAGTCGGGGCGAAGCGCGCAACCTCACCCACCCAGTTCATGCAGACCGAGGTGGGTGCCACCACCAGCGCGGCGCCCTGCGGTGCGCGGGCCAGCAACAGCGCCAGCGCTTGCAGGGTTTTGCCCAGGCCCATGTCGTCGGCCAGGCAGGCACCCACGCCCCAGTGCGCCAGACGGCTCAACCACTGGTAGCCGCTGAGTTGGTAGTCGCGCAAGTCGGCCTGCAGCGTGGCGGGCAGCACGGGCTCCAGCGCATCGAGTTCGCGCAGGCGCGACAGGTGCTCTTTCCAGTGTTTGTCACTCTTTGATTTGCCTGCCGCATCGGCCAGGTCTTGCAGGGCACCGGCGGCCAGGCGATGCAGACGCACCCCTTTGCCGTGTGCACGGCTCACGCTGCGCAGCTCGTCCAGACGGCGGCGGAATTCGTCGGTCAGGGCCAGAAACTGGTTGCCGCCCAGGTCGATGAATCGGCCACGCCCGGCGGCGGTGAGCTCCAGTAGCTTGACCAGATCGATCACCTGGTCATCGTCGATTTTGAGCTCGCCACCGACGGCAAACCAGTCCATCTCGCGCTTGATCGAGATCGAAAATTGCGCGTCACCCGCCTGGCGCTTGACCTTGAACTTTTCACCCTCGGGCCAGGCCAGCACCACCTTCTCGGCCTGGGCCTGCAATTGCAGCAGCAGTTCAAGACAGTCTTCGGGCTCGGGCACGGCGCGCTCGCCATGCGCCTCCACGCCGTCGCGCAGCACCGGGCAGGCCGCGACCAGCGCGTGGGCGGCGTCCACCTCAGCGGTCAACTGGCGCCGTGCCTGCAGCGGCTGACCGGCAATCTCGGCAATCACGCTCTCGGCGCCCGCGCCCGGCGCGTAGTAAGGGCCCGCGTTGGCAAAGGGGCGAACCAGCAGGCTCACGCGCAAACCCGGGCCCTGCGGCATCAGGTGCACATGCAGGCGGCGGTCGGAGTCAACCTGCGCCACGTTGCTGGGCAACACGTCAACGTCCGACTGAATGGTGATGAGCGAAGAGATGGCGCGAATGGCGTCCAGAACCTGCTCTTTGGCCCGGGCCGGAACTTTGAGCGAAGCGCCCAAAATGGCGGCAATGCGCCGGTGCTCGGCGGTGACTTCGATCACGCGCAGGCGGGTCGGGGTTTCCTGGCTGACCAGCACGCTGTCGCTGTCGTCGGTGATCATGGGTTGCAGGCGCAGCGTGAGCGTGCCGGCGGCGGTTTTTTTGATCTCCAGCTCGGGCTCGCCGCGCAAAATCTCCACCCGCACGCCGGGCGTGTGTTGCCAAAACACCAGGGGGTGGCCAATCAGATGCGCCAGCGCAGCCTTGCCGTTGATTTCGTAACCCACAGCACCGTAATAGCCGATATTCACCGTTCGGATGGTGGCGCAGACCCGGCGGTCTTGCGGCGTCAGATAGTCCATCTCATCGGCCTCCTCTTGCAAGCGCTTGAGCGCCACGGCCCGCCCGCCGGTCCAGGCGGCCACGCCTTTGCGTTTTTGCTCGCGCGGCGCAAGTTCGACGTATGTCGGCCCCACATGAAGCTCCCAGATCAGGCGCGATTCGCCGCCTACGGCCGCCATGCTGGCGGGGCTCAAGTTGGCCAGGGCGGCCAGTTGGCGCTGCCAGGGTTCCTGACGCTCAAACCAGTCGGCCATCGACACCATGCCCTGCTGGCGGCGCAGCGTGCTGGCACGATCGGCAAAAGGCGCGCTGTTTTTGTAAGGCGTGCGGCCCAGCAATTCGGCCGCCTGCGCGGCAATGAAATCAAAGCCCGCTGCCTCGCTTTTCAGGCACAACTCGGCCAGTTTCAGCTGTGCCAACTCGTCGGCCGGCACACCCAGCCAGTCATCAACCAGGGCGGCAAACAAGATTGACAGCGGCCCTTGCGCCTCCCTCAAAGCCCTGGCATTGCCAGCCAGGCGCTCGCCTGTTTGAACCTGCCTCAAGTAATCCAAAAGCCCAAAAGGCGAGTCATCGCTCCCTGGCTGGCGCATGGCCTGAGCAAGATAGCCCATCGCCCTTTTTTGCAGCTTGGCGTCGGTGCTGCGCAACAAGGCCAGCACATGCAAATAGCCGCACAGGCCAGAAAAAATAACTGTGCTGCGCCCACTGTTTTTACGCAGCGTTTTGAGCGCCGCTTCAAAGCCGCTGGTCGCCGCGTCCAGCTCGCCTTTGAGCAGCAACATCGCGCTGCGAAAAGCTACGCCAAGCTCATCGGCGCGGGTGTCAGCCAAAGCCTTCAACTGATCCAGCTGGCCGCACATCAGCAGGTGCTGGGCGTAGGTCGAGACAAACTGGGGGTTGTGCGGCCCGGGCCGGGCCAGCAGTTGTTGTGCGCAGGCGTTCAGCGCCTGGGTGGGCTCCAGTTGATTCAGGCAGTCGGGCAGCAGAACTACCAAGACGGCCTCCTGCACCAGGGGTTGAAGCAGCGCAAACAGTTCCGCATCAAAGGGCTGCACGAAAACCTGCAGGTAAGGGTGTATTTGCCGAGGATCGTAATAGCGCTGGCACGCCGCCAAACAATGCGTCACCACGTGCACATCCTGGCCCCGCAGCATGGCCATGCGCAGCAACATCACCGCACTGCGGCAATTGGCCGGAAGGATCGCCGCATTGGCGAAGTTGACATGGTAATAGCGATCGACGTCAGCGCAAATGCGCTCGAAACTGCCATCGGCCATCGCACTTTTGAGCACCAGCGCTTGTACCGCTGGCTTGCATTGACAGTCGCCCCCCTGGACCTGCTCAATCAGGCCGGCGCGCAGGAGCCCGAACAAGATGGACTCGATCGTTTTAAGGGTGAGGGCCGCGCCCTTCGCCTTGCCGTTGCGCACCTGACCCAAATAACTGACCAGGCGGGACTTGCCGGGCGTGGAGCCCACCAGGGCCATAGTGGCGAGGATGGTTTTCTGGGGCTCATCCAGCGCGGTGTAGCGTTCAAACAAATCGGAGGGGTTCATGGCATGGGGCGTGGGTAAAAGGCGGGCGATCGGCAAAGTCGGTGTATGGTAACAACGCGCCCACGGCGCATGAGGGCTGTATGAAGGAAGAGCTTAAGCAACGACTGCCCAGCCCCACAGGGGTGGCGCTTGCCATCATGGAGGCCTGCCGGCCGGTGGTGGTGGTGGTGTCAGAGGCAGTGAGCCGCCCGGGGCTGCAGTCGGTGCGCCAACTGGCCCTGAGCTTTTCAGCCGCTCCGTGTGATCAGTGTCGATGTTGACCACTTCAAACAGATCAACGACCAACACGGCTTGGCGTCCTGGACGAGTAGCATGACTTCGGTGGATCAGTTACTGACAGATGCTGACAAAGCGCTTTGCGCTGCCAAGTCGGGTGGGCGCAACCGGGTGGCGGACCATTAAGGCTGTTGACTGTTTTCGGAATCACCACCGCTCATAACCGCAGATTCACCCTCGAACAGATTTCCGCCTGACGAGGGTTTTGAATCTGAAACAACACCCGCTTGGGCGTGATGACCGCGTTGGCATGAGGCCTCGGCCGCAGTCGCCAGACTACTTGGCTGCAACATCCGTGATGTAAGGCCCCACCACCGTCCACTTGCCGTCCTTGATTTGTGACAAGCGTGAGGCATCGCTGCCCAGTCGCTTGGTGGGCGAAAAAGTGGCTGTGGCACTGCCGAAGATGTCAGGCGGAATCGTCATCGTGTCCATGGCCTTGATGAAGCTCTCTGTGCTCAGGTTCTTTCCGGCCTTGATCGCTGCATTGGCAAAGGTGTTAATGATCGTGTAGCCATAGACCGAGAACACGGTGGGGTCTTCGTTGAACTTGGTCTTGTACTTGTTGGCCCAGAAGCGGATCGGCTGAGACGGCTCATCCGTGTAGGGGTTTTGCACGGTCATGGTGGCGTACAGGCCATCCATCGCTTTGCCGCCCAGTTTGTGGATCAGATCGGTGTAAGCCGCGCTGGAGCCGACAAAGGTGGGGTTGAAGCCGGTTTTACGGGATTCCCCAATGGTGCCAATGGTCTCGCGGATGATGGTACCCAGCACGACCAAGTCGCAACCCGAGGCTTTCATTTTGGCCACTTGGGATGAGAAATCAGTCGCGCCGCGTTTGAATGAGGTCTTCTCCGCGAATTCCATGCCCAGGGTCTTCAGGCCGGCTTCACCCCCGCGCATCACCTCCAGGCCGAAGTCGTCATCCTGGTAAATGGTGCAGGCTTTCTTGGCAGACTTTTCCTTGACCATCTGGGGCACAGCCCGGCGCATTTGGTCGTAGTAGGTGGCGGCAAATGAATATTTGAGCTTGTGAAAGGGCTCGTACATTTCTCGCGCGGCCGTGATCGGGAAAAAGTTGATGACGTTCTTGTCAAACTGCACCGGCATGGCGGCCATGTTCTGGGCGGTGCCGATGTGCCCCAGCATGATGAAAATCTTGTCCTGGTTCACCAGCTTTTGGGCTGCCAGAACCGCCTTTTTGGGGTCATAGCCAGAGTCCTCCACCAGGAGCTTGAGCTTGCGACCGTTCACGCCGCCGGTCTCGTTGATTTCGTCCACAGCCAGCATCATGCCCAACCGGGCCTGTTTGCCGAATCCGGCCAGAGGGCCTGATAAATCCTGAATGGAGCCCAGCGTGATCTCGGTCGCGCTGACACCCTGCTGGGCGTTGGACACGGCGCTGGCGAGCGCCAGGGTGGCTAGTGCCGCAGTCGTTTTGAATTTCATGCGTTGTCTCCGTTTGGTTTAAGAAGTCTTCCGAGGAAGTGGGGTGTCAAAAATGCAGATTGAACCCACTGCATTTTTGACTTCACAGGAGAAATGTCAAGTTGTCGCAAACCCGCAAGGGAAATTACTGAGGCTTGACGTAGTCCGACACAACTTTCCACTTGCCGTCCTGAATTTGCGAGAGACGAGACAGGTCACTGCCCAGCCGTTGTTGGGCGGTGTAGGTCAACTGCGGCGCACCAAAAATGTCGGGTGCCACCGTCATGCGGTCCATCGACTTGATGAAGCTGTCGGTGGTCAGCGCCGGGCCGGCTTTTTGAGTCGCCTGAATCAGGATGTCGATCATGGTGTAGCCGTAGGCCGAGAACACGGTGGGGTCTTCATTGAACTTGGTCTTGTACTTGTTGGCCCAAAAGCGCAGTGGTTGGGAGGCTTCGTCAAGATACGGGTTTTGCACGGACATGGTGGCGTACATGCCATCCATGGCTTTGCCACCCAGCTTGTGGATCAGGTCGGTGTAGGCCGCCACCGAGCCAAAGAAAACGGGGTTGAACCCATTCTTGCGGGACTCTGCGATGGTGCCAATCGTCTCGCGGATGATGGTGCCCAGCACCACCATGTCGCAACCTGCAGACTTCATCTTGGCGACCTGGGATGAGAAGTCGGTGGCGCCTCGCTTGAAAGAGGTCTTCTCGGTCATCTCCATCGACAATGTTTTTAGACCGGCTTCCGCGCCGCGCAGCACCTCCAGGCCAAACTCATCGTCCTGATAAATGGCGCACACTTTCTTGGCGTTTTTATCCTTGATCATCTTGGGCAAGGTGGTGCGCATCTGGTCGTAGTAGGAGCTCAGCAGGGCGTATTTCAAGGGGTGCGTGGGGGCATACATTTCGCGCGCCGCCGTCAGGGGCATGAAGTTGATCACGCGCTTGTCAAACTGCACCGGCATGGCGGCATTGTTTTGGGCCGTGCCCAGATGTCCCGCCATGATGAAGATCTTGTCCTGATTCACCAGTTTCTGGGCTGCCAAAACCGCTTTTTTGGGGTCGTAGCCGGAGTCTTCCACCAGCAGCCTGAGCTTGCGCCCATTAACGCCGCCTTGCTCGTTGATTTCCTCGACCCGCAACTGCATGCCGTTGCGCGCCTGCTTGCCATAGCCGGCCAGCGGGCCGGACAAATCCTGGATCGTGCCGATCAGGATCTCGGTTTTGCTCACGCCTTGCTGTTGCGCTGAAGCGATGGACGCGACAGCCGCCAGGGCCGCCGTGATGAGAGTATGTTTGAGTTTCATGGGAGGGTCTTTCCTGGAGGTCAATGGGTGGTGTGAGTTGGTAGCCGTGCTTATTTGTACATGGCCTCAATTTGGGCTGAGTATTTCTTTTCGACGAGCTTGCGCTTGAGCTTCATGGTGGGGGTGAGTTCTTCGTCCTCGGCGGTGAGCTGGTTCTCGAGCAAAAAGAACTTCTTGATTTGTTCCACCCGGGCAAACTTCTTGTTGACCCGGTCAATCTCGCCCTGAATCAGCGCCTGCACCTCCGTAGAGCGGGTGAGTGATGCGTAGTTACTGAAAGGCACGTCTTGGTCCTGGGCATATTTCTCGACGTTTTCCTGGTCGATCATGATGATCACGGTGAGGTAAGGGCGCTTGTCGCCAATCACCACGGCGTCCGTGATGTAGGGCGAGAATTTCAGGTCGTTTTCAAGCTCGCTTGGCGTCACGTTTTTGCCACCGGCGGTGATGATGATGTCCTTCATGCGGTCGGTGATGCGAAAGTAACCCTCCCCGTCCATCACGCCCACGTCGCCGGTGTGCAGCCAGCCGTCCTTGTCAATGGTCTCTGCCGTTTTTTCGGGCAGGTTCAGGTAGCCTGCAAACACGTTTTTGCCACGCACCAGAATCTCGCCGGTGGCGGGGTCCAGGCGCACTTCATTGAAGCTGGCCGCCGGGCCAATGGAGCCCGGGCGCATGCGGTCAGCGGGCACACCCGTGGAGGCGCCGCAGGTCTCGGTCATGCCCCAGACCTCCAGCATGGGCACGCCCAGCGCCAGGTACCAGCGCACCAGATCCGGCGAGATGGGCGCGGCGCCGGTCACCAGGAAGCGGGCATGGTGAATGCCGATGAGTTTGCGCACATTGTTCAGGGCCAGCCATTGGGCGATGTTGAACTTGAGCTTGAGCCAGCCGCTCACGCTCTCTCCGGCGAGGACCTTGTCGGCAATTTCGGTCCCCACGCCAATGCCCCACCCATAAGCAGCTTGCTGCAGGGCGCCAGCCTCCTTGAGGGAGATCATCACGCCGGAGTAAAACTTTTCCCACACGCGCGGCACGCCGGTGAAGACCGTGGGTGCAATCTCGCGCACGTTCTCGGGAATGGTTTCTGGGTTTTCAACAAAGTTGAGCTTGGTGCCGGTATACAGCGCAAAGTACTCGCCGCCCATGCGCTCGGCGATGTGGCACAACGGCAAAAAGCACATGCGCTCGTCGGTCTCGTCTTGCGCCACCAGTGTGTTGTAGCCTCGCACCGTGTAGACCAGCCCGGCGTGCAAATGCATGGCGCCCTTGGGCTTGCCGGTGGTGCCGGAGGTGTACACCAGAATGGCCAGGTCCTCGGGTTTGACGGCCGCCACGCGCTGTTCCAGTTCACCTGCATGCTGTACCAAATAGATTTTTCCCAGATCCCGCAGGGCATCCAGGCTGATGATGTCGGTGTCATCCAGATCGCGCAGACCTTCCATGTCAAACACGACGATTTTCCGCAGGCCCGGCAACTGGTCGCGCACCTCCAGGGCCTTGTCGAGCTGCTCGTCGTCTTCCACGAACAATATGGCGGTGCTGGAGTCTTCACACAGGTACTGCACCTGGCTGGCGGCATCGGTGGGGTAAATGCCGTTGGACACGCCACCGCAGGACAGCACGGCAATGTCGGCCCACACCCACTCAATCACGGTGTTGGCCAGAATGGAGGCACATTCGCCTTTGGCAAAGCCCAGGCTCATCAGGCCACCGGCAATCTCACGCACGGCTTGTGCAGTTTGATCCCAAGTTTTGGTGCGCCACAGCCCCAGGTGCTTTTGGCGCATCCAGACGTTTGGCCCGCGTTGTTTCACGGCGTTCCAGAACATGGCCGGAATGGTTTCGCCCGGCATCACGATGTCAAGATTGGGCTTGATGCCGCTTAAATCCCAGAGCTGAGTCATCTTGTTATCTCCAGGTTTTTTTCTTTTTCCAGCGACGCTCACCGCGCACACCGTCTTCTTTGAGGCCGAGGTAGAACTCCTTGATGTCGTCCTTTTCGCGCAGGCGGGCGCAGGTGTCCTCCATGACAATGCGGCCGTTCTCCAGCACATAGCCGTAATCACTGGCGTTGAGCGCCATGTTGGCGTTTTGCTCCACCAGCAAAATGGTGGTCCCGCGCTCCCGGTTGATGCGCACCACGATCTCGAAAATCTCCTTGGTGAGCTTCGGGCTCAAGCCCAGGCTGGGTTCGTCCAGCAGGATCAGGTTGGGGTTGGCCATGAGGGCGCGCGATATCGACAACATCTGCTGCTGCCCGCCCGACAGCAGACCGGCATCTTGGATCGAACGCTCACGCAGGATGGGAAAGTAGGTGTAGACACCTTCCATGTCGCGGGCCACACCGTCGCGGTCTTTGCGGGTGTAGGCGCCCATGAGCAGGTTGTCATGCACGCTCAGCAGCGGGAACACCTCACGCCCTTCGGGCACATGGCTTAAACCCTGCTGCACGATAAAAGCGGGGTCCTGGGCGGTGATGTCCATGCCCTTGAACTCAATCGAGCCCTTGCGCGGGTCGATGATGCCGGAGATCGTCTTCAGGATGGTGGTCTTGCCCGCGCCGTTCGACCCCAGCACGGTGGCAATCTCGCCGCGCCGCACCTGCAGGCTCACGCCCCGGATGGCCTTGATCGGGCCGTAGGCGCTCTCGACATTGAGCAGTTTGAGCACGGGCGCATCGCTCACGATGGGGGGATGGTTGCTCATGCTGCCCGCCTCCGCAGTGATGACACATCGTCAACCGAGCCCAGATAGGCCTCAATCACGCCGGGGTCGTTTTGCACCTCACGCGGCGTGCCCATGGCCAGGACTTCGCCCTGGTTCATGGCCAGCACCCGGTCTGAAACTTTGGAGACCAGTGTCATGTCGTGTTCCACCATCAGCACTGTAATGCCCAGCTCGTTCTTGATGTCCTGAATCCAGAAGGCCATGTCATCGGTTTCCTCCACATTCAGTCCGCTGGACGGTTCATCGAGCAGCAACAGTTTGGGCTCAGTGCACAAGGCTCGGGCCATTTCCACCACTTTGCGTACCCCATAAGGCAGGCCTGCCACCATGGAATCCCGGTGGTGTTGCAGGTCAAGGAATTCGATGATTTCTTCGGCCTTTTCACGGGCCTTGCATTCGGCCTCGCGCGCGGTTTGGGTGAAGAAAAGGTCTTGCCACAAGCCGGTCTTGCGGTGAGTGTGGCGCCCGATGAGCAGGTTGTGCAGCACCGTGGCGTGCTCAAACAGCTCAATGTTTTGAAAGGTGCGCGCGATGCCCAACGCGGCCACGCTTTGCGGTGTCTGGTCGGTCAGGCGGATCATGCCCTCTGGGCCAGCGTAGGTGATATCACCGGTGGTGGGTGTGTAGATGCGGCTGATCAGGTTGAAGACGGTGGTCTTGCCAGCGCCATTGGGGCCAATCAGGGTGAAGACCTCGCCCTGTTTGACATCAAAACTGACGTTGTTGACCGCCAGCACGCCGCCGAAACGCACGCTGAGATTTTTGGCTGAGAGAAGCGTCATTTCAGTCTGTCCGATTTCTGGAAGGATTTTTGCCGCTTGAACATGCCCTTGCGGTAAAACGGGAACATCTGCAAATAGGTGCGGATCTTGAGCCAGCGGCCATACAGCCCCATCGGCTCAAACAAGACAAAGGCCACCAGCACCAAGCCATAGACCAGACCCTGCAAACCGGGCGCCTGACCAATGAAAGCCGGCAGGTAATCCTTGACGATGGCAATGGCCTGCGGCATGGTGATCAGGAAGATGGCGCCCAGAAACACCCCGTGTACCGAGCCCAAGCCGCCAATCACGATCATCAGCAGCAGGTCAATGGACTGCAGGATGTTGAACTGATCCGGCGAGATGAATTGCAGCTGGTGCGCATACAGGGCACCGGCCACACCGGCCAGCGCCGCCGACAGGGCAAACGACAAAGTCTTGTAGTAGGCCAGGTGAATGCCCATGCTTTGTGCCGAGATTTCTGAGTCCCGAATCGCCACAAAGGCCCGCCCCGTGGGTGAGCGCAGCAGGTTGAGAATGCCCAGGGTCGCCAGCACCGTGATCACCAGGCACAAGAAGTAAAACTCTTCACCCGTGTTGAGTTCCCATCCAAAAATATTGGGTTTTTTGACGTGAATGCCCGCGTTGCCCCCGGTCACCGACTCCCAGCGCGCCAGCACTTCTTCGACGATGAAGCCAAACGAGAGCGTGGCAATGCCCAGGTAAATGCCCTTGACCCGCAGCGCCGGCAAGCCCACCACCAGGCCGACCGAGGCCGACAGCCCGGCTGCGCACGCCAGCGCCAGCGGAAACGGCAAGCCCATATTGGTCAGTACGGCCTGCGTGTAGGCGCCCACCCCCAGAAATGCAGCATGACCGAGTGAGAACAGGCCGGTGAAGCCCGCCAGCAGCATCAGCCCCAGGCCGGCAACGGCATAGATCATCACAAAGGTGAGTTGCGCCAGCCAATACTCGGCCACCAGCCAGGGCGCCACCAGCAAGAGCAACATGAGCGCGCTGTACCAGAACACATGCCCGCCGTGCTTGGCCAGCCGGATGTCTTGCGCGTAATCAGTCTTAAAAATAAATCTCATACTTTTTTGCTCAGTTTTTCGCCGAACAAGCCGTTGGGTTTGACCACCAGCATGATGAGCACCACGATATAAGCTGCCGTGTCCTTGAAGCCGTCCGGCAAGTAAAAGCCCGACAGCGACTCCACAATGCCGATGATCAAGCCGCCCACAATGGCCCCGGGCAAGCTGCCAAAGCCGCCCACCACCGCGGCTGGAAACGCTTTGAGACCAATAAAGCCCATGTTGGCGTGGACAAAGGTGATGGGAGCGAGCAGCAGCCCCGCAATGGCCGCCACCGCAGCGGCCATGCCCCAGGCAATGCCGTTGAGCCGCTTCACGGGAATCCCCATGTAATAGGCCGCCAGCTGGTTTTGCGAGGCGGCCTGCATGGCAATGCCGAGCTTGCTATACCGAAACAGCGTGTAGAGCAGCACACACAGCACGCCTGTTGCACCAATCACCACCATCTGCTCCACGTTAAGGACCAGACCGCCCACATTCCAGATCTGGTCTTTGTAGGGCACGGGCAGGGTGTGGGTGTCGGTGCCGATGTTGGGGATCATGGTGATCAGCCCGCGTGCCACGTAGCCAATGCCGATGGTCAGCATGACGATGGAGAACGCCGGCTGGCCCAGAATCGGGCGGATCACGATCCGCTCCAGCGCCACGCCAAACAGCGCCATGGCCCCGATGGCGCAAGGCACCGATAGCCAGTAAGGGAACCCCAGCAGGGTCATGCCCGCCAAGCCACCAAAGGCACCCAGCATCATGAGTTCGCCCTGGGCAAAGCTCACAGTCTCGGTGGCTTTGTAAATGAGCACGAAGCCCAAGGCGATCAAACCGTAAATGCACCCTTGTGCGATACCGCTGATCACGAGTTGTAGAAGCTGCACTTTGTCTCCTGTTGCCTAGATCGCTGTTGTAGCAGCTAAGGTTCAGGTGACTAAGAGGGTTTTCACCAACGCACTGTCAGGCAAGCGACAAGTGCGGGTGCTAAATCGCAATAAGTGGCGTCAGGCGGGGCGTTTGGGCACCTCGCGCGGCTTGCCCGCCTCATCAATGGCGACATAGGTGAGCAAGGCTTCGGTCACCTTGGTGTACTGGGATTGGGAGCCAAAGCGTTCGGCATAGACCTCGATCTTGACCGTGATCGAGGTGCGCCCGATGCGGGTGAGTTTGGCAAAGAAAGACAAAATGTCACCTACTCGCACCGGGTGCTTGAAAACAAACTCATTCACCGCTACGGTGGCCATGCGCCCACCGGCATAGCGTGCGGGCACCACGGCGCCGGCCAAGTCCACATGCGCCATGACCCAGCCGCCAAAAATGTCGCCGTTGGCATTGCAATCGCCCGGCATGGGAATGACCTTGAGCACCAGCTCCTGGTCTGTGGGCAGTTGGACTTCGGTGGCCTGGGTGTTCGGGAGCGTGTGTGCGGGGCGGCTGATGTGGGTTGGGTCGGACATGGGCACAATCGAGGGTTGATGTTTAAAGTTCAGGGGCCAGAGCCGGCCCGTCACGTTTCAGGAATTGTCACTCATGCGCCGTTCTGGCGAAACCGCCCCCTCCCCTTCCATTGCCCAGGTGGCCGGCCCCAAAGCCGAGCGCTCTGACTGGGCCACCTTGCGTCGCCTGTTCCCCTACCTATGGGAGTACAAGTGGCGCGTCATGGCGGCATTGGCCTTCATGGTGGGCGCCAAGATGGCCAACGTCAGCGTGCCCCTGCTGCTCAAGGAGCTCATTGACACCCTCAACCCCAAGGCCGGCCTGGATGCCAACGCCTTGCTGGTGGTGCCCATCGCCTTGCTGCTGGCCTATGGTGCGCTGCGCCTGTCCACCACCTTGTTTGCCGAGCTGCGCGAGCTGATCTTTGCCAAAGCCACCGAGGGCGCGTCACGCACCATCAGCCTGCAGGTGTTCCGGCATTTGCATGCCTTGAGCCTGCGCTTTCACCTGGAGCGCCAGACCGGCGGCCTCACCAGAGACATCGAGCGTGGCACGCGGGCGGTGAACTCGCTCATCAGCTATTCGCTCTACAGCATCATTCCCACGCTCATAGAGGTGGCCATGGTGCTCACCTTGCTGGCGATCAAGTTTGACATCTGGTTTGCCTGGATCACGCTGATTGCGCTGGCCTTCTACATCACCTTCACGGTGCTGGTGACCGAATGGCGCACGCAGTTCCGCAAGGAAATGAACGAGCTGGACTCCAAGGCCCACAGCCGTGCCATTGACTCGCTGCTGAACTTTGAGACCGTCAAATACTTCAACAACGAAGAGTTCGAGGCCCGCCGGTACGACGAAAACCTGGAGCGCTACCGCCTCGCCTCGCTCAAAAGCCAGCGCACCCTGAGCCTGCTCAACACCGGCCAGCAACTCATCATCGCCGCCAGCCTGGTGGCCATGCTGTGGCGGGCCACGCAAGGCGTGGTCGATGGCCGCATGACGCTGGGCGATCTGGTGATGGTCAACGCCTTCATGATCCAGCTCTATATTCCGCTCGGGTTTTTGGGCGTGCTGTACCGCGAGATCAAGCAAAGCCTCACCGACCTGGACAAGATGTTCACGCTGCTGGAGCGCAACCGCGAAGTTGACGACATGCCCGACGCGCGGCCCTTGCAGGTGAACCAGGGCGTGGTGCGCTTCGAACATGTGTCCTTCGCCTACGACCCCGCACGG
>CAZBKX010000417.1:0-3900 GCA_964492535.1 uncultured Rhodoferax sp.
CAGCGCATTGCGGGAAAACCGGCCCACCCCCAGGAGCGTGCCCAACATGGTGGTCAGGATGATGCCCAGAATCGCCACCCGCAAGGTGTTGGTGAGCCCCACCAAAAATGCCTGCCAGTAGGGCTGTGCCGAATCAAAACGGTACAAGCTCTCACCGATATCAAAGCCCGCCGGGCTGGTCAAAAAATCAAATCCGCTTTGAATGCCGCGGATCTTCATGTTGTTCAGGGTGTTGTGGGCCAGGAAGCAGACCACGGCCGTAATCACGCCGATGGCCAAAATTTGGTACACCAGACCTCTGAACGCCTGACTTCGCCAGGACCAGCTTTTTTTCTTGGGAGCTTGCTTTGGAGTCATGGACGGTGGCGCTCTCAAAGTTGGGTTGGAGTCAGCCGGAGGCTAAAAAAAAGCTGTCAGTACAAGCCGTGTTGTACGGACAGCCAGCCAGGGCGTTGTCAGCGCGGGTCGCTTGGCAGTCAGCGAACCGGGTAAGCGTACATCAGGCCGCCCTTGTTCCACTGGTTGTTCAGGCCACGCGGCAGCGCCAACGGGGAGCTGGGTCCGACGTTACGCTCAAAGCTCTCACCATAGTTGCCGGTGGCCTTGATGGCCCTGAGCAGCCATTCCTTGTCCAAGCCCAGCAATTTGCCGGTGTCTTCGTTGCCACCGCCCAGAAGGCGCTGCACCACGGGGTCAGCGCTGTTTTTCATCTCATCTGCATTGGCCAGGGTGACACCGTATTCCTCGGCCTCAATCAGCCCGTACATCACCCATTTGACAATGGCAAACCACTCGTCATCGCCCCGGCGAACCATAGGCCCCAGGGGCTCCTTGGAAATCAGGTCCGCCAGAATGACGTGTTCTTTGGGGTCCTTGGCCACCTTGTTGCGGGTGGATGCGAGGCCCGAGGCGTCGGTGGTGTAGGCAATGCAGCGTCCGGTGAAGTACGCGTTTTCGGCGGCTTCGAGTTTCTCAAACACCACTGGCTTGATGTCCAGATTGTTGGCTTTGGAATAGTCGGTCAGGTTTTTCTCGGTGGTGGTGCCGGATTGCACACACACGGTCTGCCCCTTGAGTTGCTTGGCGCTCTTGATCTTGCTGCTCACAGGCACCATGAAGCCCTGACCATCGTAGTAATTGGTGACCGTCGCACTCAGGCCCAGCGAGGCATCGCGGGTCAGGGTGAAGGTGGCAACACGTCCACCTCGCCAGATTGCAGCGCGGTAAAGCGCTGCTGGGCATTCAGAGGCACGTATTTGACCTTGTCGGCATCGCTCAGCACGGCAGCAGCCAGGGCGCGGCACACGTCAACATCCAGCCCCGACCATTTGCCCGCCGAATCAGCGGCGGCAAAGCCAGCCAGCCCGGTATTCACACCACAGACCACCTGGCCACGGGACTTGATGGCTGCCAGCGTCTTGCCGGCACTGGAGGCGGCCCCAGGTGCTGCGCCGGCCGCTGGTGCTGCCGCGGTGGCGGCTGGTGCTTCATCCTTTTTGCCGCAGGCGGTCAGTGTGGCGACCAGGATGGCGCTCAAAATCAGGGACTTGTTGACATGCATGTGAATTGCTCCGGTAAAAAATGGATGTGAGAAATCTGGCCATCTTGGCTGAACTCACTCTGTCGGCGACTGTAACCGTGCCCCGGTTGGGCTGCATCGGGGTTTACGCTCAACAAAATCATGCAAAAAAATCATGAGAAAAATCATGAGAAAAATCAGTCTGATTCCGGGTTGCTCACGGTCAGTGCGCACACTATGTGCCAGCCAAATTGATGCCTGATGGATGAAGCGGCAGGACGCTACCCGGTCCCAGCGGTGACAGCCGTTTCTTCGCCAAGCGCGCAGGCTCATCTATTCTTCGCGGGCCCGAGCACATGCGCAGGCCGCTTCAATTCAGACCAAGAAAGCAATGCAATATGGATCAGTCATCAAGTTCATTGGGCACACCGGTCAAGCCGGGCGTGCGGGCGCACCACCGTTTTTGGCCCAAGCGGCTGCCCCACGCCATCACGCTGCCCGCGACTTCGCTTTGGGATAACCTGGAAACCAGCGCCCGCCGCTACCCCGACAAGCCCGCTTTGGTGTTTTTTGGGCGGACTTTGACTTACGCAGAGTTGCTACAAAAAGCAGAGCACTTGGCCGGCTTTCTATGCCGGCTAGGGGTCAAAAAGGGCGATAGAGTGGTGCTGAACATGCAAAACTGCCCGCAGCTGGTTATTGCCCACTTTGCTTGTTTGCGGGCCAACGCTGTGGTGGTGCCGGTCAACCCCATGAACCGCGCTGAAGAACTCAAGCACTACATCGTCGACCCCGACGCCCGCGTTGCCATCACCACGGCCGACCTGGCTGCGGAGCTGGCGCGCGCCAGCGATGCACTGGCGCCAGCGCAGCGGCTGCTGCATCTGCTGGTCACACACTTTGCGGATGGATTTGATGCGGCGGTGACGGGTGACAACGCACCGCCCCCCGCCTGGTCAGATTGGCTGCTGACCCGCCATGCCTTGCCTGACCTGGCCGGTGGCGAGGTGCTGGACTGGAATGAGGCTTTGAGCACCAGCGCGCAGCCGCCGGTGTTGTCGGTCGGCCCCACAGACCTGGCCATCCTGCCCTACACCAGTGGCACGACCGGCCTGCCCAAAGGCTGCATGCACACCCACGCCAGCATCATGCACAACGCGATTGCCAGCGGCTTGTGGGGCAACGGCTCGGCAGAAAATGTCGTACTCACGGTGGTGCCGATGTTTCACATCACCGGTATGGTGAGCCTGATGCACACCAGCATTCGCAGCGGCGCCACGCTCATCATGATGCCGCGCTGGGACCGCGAACTGGCCGGTCGCCTGATCTCGCGCTGGCAGGTCACCCACTGGACCAACATCCCCACCATGGTGATCGACCTCATGGGCAGCCCCAACTTTGCGCAGTTTGATTTATCCAGCCTGGTCTACATTGGCGGCGGCGGCGCGGCTATGCCGCAAGCCGTGGCACAGCGCCTGTTTGAGCAGTACGGGCTGCGCTATATCGAGGGCTACGGACTCACAGAGACCGCCGCACCGTCCCACAGCAATCCCCCTGATGCGCCGAAGCAGCAATGCCTGGGCATCCCGTTCATGAGCACCGATGCACGGGTCATTGACCCCAACACCCTGGTCGAGATGCCCGTGGGCGAGCAGGGCGAGATCATCATGCACGGTCCCGAAGTTTTTCAGGGCTACTGGAAACGTCCCGAGGCCACCGAGGTGGCGTTCATCGAACTGGAAGGCAAGCGCTTCTTCCGCTCGGGCGACCTCGGTCATGTGGATGAGGACGGTTATTTTTTCCTGACCGACCGGCTCAAGCGCATGATCAATGCGTCTGGCTTCAAGGTCTGGCCCGCCGAGGTCGAGGCGCTGATGTTTCGCCACCCTGCCGTGCAGGAGGCCTGTGTTATTTCCACCCAGGACGCTTATCGGGGCGAGTCCGTCAAGGCCGTGATTGTGTTGCGGCCCTCAAATGTGGGAGAGGTCACCGAGCAGCAGATCATTGACTGGTGCCGTGACAACATGGCCGTCTACAAAGTGCCGCGCATCGTGCAGTTTGTCGATGCCTTGCCCAAGAGCGGGGCCGGCAAGGTCATGTGGCGCATGCTCCAGGAAGCTGAGAAATCCAGTTGACAGGTTAGCGCACCGGCGCCGCAAAGGCGTTGGTGAACGCCAGGCTCTCCAGGCCGGGCAATCCGTGGCAAGAAGGGGACAACATTTTGGACCCCACCGGGCACGCCCCATCCCGGTTCAGCGACCAAAAATGCAGACCACCCAAGTCATTGCGATGAACAAAACTGGCGAGTTGCCGGGCGTCGTTGAGCGTGAAAACGTTGTCCACCACATCGTTCACGCCGATCATGGGCGTGAGTTCTATGC
>CAZBKX010000418.1:0-7604 GCA_964492535.1 uncultured Rhodoferax sp.
ACATTCGCGCCACCTCAGTCACCCGACGCTCCCCCTGCACCAAACTCACGGAGCTCATCGTGGTGTTTTGATGGAATTGTTTGGCCACAACCAGATGTTGATCAGCGCAGGCAGCCACCTGCGGCAAATGGGTGACTGTCAACACTTGTCGATCAAGACCCAATTGCTTCATCAAACGACCCACCGTATCGGCGACGGTGCCGCCCACACCAGCGTCCACTTCATCAAATATCAGCGTTTGTGCCTTGCCGAGCTGGCTGGTGGTTACCGCAATAGCCAGTGCAATTCGTGAGAGCTCTCCCCCTGAGGCTACCTTACTTACCGGTCGGGGGGCGCTGCCAGCGTGTCCGGCAACCAAGAAAATCACATCTTCAAGCCCGCTTTGCTGGGGCTGCGCTGACTTTTGCAACGCAACGTCAAATTGACCACCTTGCATACCCAGTCCTTGCATCGCGAGCGTAATGGCTTTGGCCAACTTCGGTGCTGCGGCCCGTCGCGCTTCAGACAGAAGATGTGCTTCCTTCAGATAGGCACTGAGTGCAACTGAGCAGGATGCCTCAAGCTTTTTCAAATCGCTGGTTTCATTCAGTCTTTCTAGCTCCAGTCTCCAGGCCGATAGCAAGCTGGGCAGCTCTGCAGGTGCCCGTTTGTAGCGTCGGGCTAGCGCGACCCACATCGCCAAACGGCTGTCAAGCTCGCCAAGTCGTTGTGGGTCAAGTTCTGCCTTTCGCAGGTAGGCCCGCAAAGAATGGATGGTGTCTTCAACCTGGGCCAGACTTGAGATTAAAGCTTCGGCAAAGTCCTTAAAGTGAGGCTCCACGTGGCCATATTGACTCAGGAGTTGGCTGGCACTGTGCATCGCGGTGAGTGCACTACTGTCTTCGTCATCCAGGGTTTGAGCTGCAATCTGGGCTGCATCCATGAGGGCCTGGGCATTCGACAAGCGATCATGCTCGGCGTTAAGGGCATCCCACTCATCGGCCAATGGCGCCAGCTTCTCCACTTCACGCATTTGCCAAACCAGTCGTTCGCGCTCATTTTGAAGAGACTCCTGGGTCGTGTGGGCTCGCTCCAGGTCGAGCTGGGCCTTTCGCCAAAGTTGCCATAGCGATTCCAACTCGGAGGAGGAAACCTGGGCATAGGCATCCAGCAGGCCTCTGACCGCGTCCGGATGGGTAAGACTTTGCCAAGCGTGCTGGCCATGAATATCGATTAACTGCTCGCCCACTTCCCTTAGCTGGGTTGCCGTGGCGGGGCTGCCATTGATCCATGCTCGGCTCTTGCCGTGAGTGTCTATGGTGCGTCGCAGCATCAGGTGATCACACAATTCAAAACCCGCTTCATCAAGCCAGGTGGTCAGCGAAATTGAGGCATCGAATTCTGCGCTAACGTCAGTCCGGCTCGTGCCCTCGCGGATCAGCCCAACGTCAGCTCTACCGCCTGTGACAAGCTGCAGGGCGTCAATCAATATCGATTTTCCTGCACCAGTCTCACCTGTAAGCACCGTGAAGCCGTTGGACAGATCGAGATCGAGTTCGCTGATGATGACAAAATCACGCAGAACAATTCGTTTCAAGCTCACAGTCAGGCTACCCCTTCATTCCAATGCAATTTCTCGCGCAAGGTATCAAAGTAAGACCATCCCCTTGGATGCAAGAACCGGACATGATGTTTTGAGCGTGTCACCACAATCCTGTCACCATGCAGCAGGGATGCTAGCGATTGCATGTCAAAGTTGGCACTGACATCCCTGCCGGATACTATTTCAATAGCGATTTCTGCTACGTTGGCAAGGACAATAGGCCGGTTTGACAACGTATGGGGTGCAATGGGCACCAGCACCCAACCCGGAATTGACGGATGCAGCAGAGGGCCGCCAGCCGACAAAGCATAAGCAGTTGATCCGGTCGGGGTTGCGATGATCATCCCGTCTGCTCGTTGGTTGGCTACAAAATGGCCGTCCACTTCGACCCGCAGTTCCACCATACCAGCCGTCGCGCCGCGATTCACCACCACATCATTCATGGCCAACGCGTCAAAGACGCTGGCCCCGTCGCGTATCACCTTTCCTTGCATCAGGCTGCGATGGTCTTCCTCAAATTCACCTCTCAGCATGGGGGCCAGCGTGGACGCAAATCCATGAAATGGAATGTCGGTGATGAATCCCAGTCGCCCTTGATTGATGCCGATCAGCGGCACGCCAAAATGAGCCAACTGGCGACCAATGCCCAGCATGGTTCCATCGCCGCCCACCACCAGACACAAGTCACATTGAGCTCCTATTTCAGAGACTTTCAGCATGGGGTAACCAAAAATTCCCATGTTTTGAGCGGTGTCATGCTCAAAAATCACGTCACATCCTTGGGCATGCAAAAAATGTGCAATTTCTTCCAACGCACTGCGCGACAACGCCCCACCCGCGCACGATGTCGTCGCCTGATATTTGCCGATCAAGGCAACATGCCGGAATTTAGGTTTCATTTGTAAATTACATCACTAAAATGAACGAATGCTCGACGATCGTTCCAAGTTGTTGTTGAAAGCGCTGGTTGAGCGTTATATCGCTGATGGGCAGCCGGTGGGCTCTCGCACGCTTTCGAAAGCATCCGGTCTGGACTTGTCGCCTGCCACCATCCGCAATGTGATGTCTGACCTCGAAGAATTGGGCTTGATTGCCAGTCCGCATACTTCTGCAGGCCGTATCCCCACGGCCCGTGGGTACCGCCTGTTCGTCGACACGATGCTGACCGTACGTCAGGGGCAATTTTCTGCGCAACGATTGGCGCCGGATCAGCCTCAGAAAGTGCTGTCCAATGCAGCGAATCTGCTCTCAAATTTGTCACAGTTTGTTGGTGTAGTGATTTCACCGCGGCGCTCTTCAGTTTTTCGCCACATCGAGTTTCTGCGCCTGTCGGAGCGAAGGCTGTTGGTCATCATCGTTTCTCCCGAGGGTGATGTGCAAAACCGGGTGATCTTCACGGAGGTCGATTATTCCCAAGCGCAACTGGTCGAGGCGGCCGGTTACCTAAATAGTCATTACGTGGGGATGGCAATCGAACAGGTGCGTGAGCGATTGCAGCGCGAGGTGGAGTCGCTGCGCTCGGAAATCGCGAGCCTGATGCAGGCAGCCGTGACTGTGAGCTCCGATGCTATCGCAGAGACCCAGGATGAAGTGGTGATTTCTGGCGAGCGCAATCTCTTGGCGGTGAGTGATTTTTCGAACGATATGGGCCATTTGCGGCGAGCGTTCGAGTTGTTTGAGCAGAAAGCACAACTCATGCGTTTGCTGGATGTCGCCGGGCAGGCCGAGGGTGTGCGCATCTTTATTGGCGGAGAAAGCCAGGTCGTGCCGTTTGAAGATCTGTCCATAGTCAGTGCTCCATATGAGGTGGATGGACAGGTGGTGGGTACATTGGGCGTCATAGGCCCCACTCGGATGGCCTACGACCGGATGATCCAGATTGTGGACATTACGTCGAAATTGGTCAGTAACGCGCTCAGCCATCACAAGTAGGCCCTTACAATAAAAGATTACTTGGGCCCCTAGCTCATGCTTGGTTAGAGCAGCGGACTCATAATCCGTTGGTGCCGTGTTCGACTCACGGGGGGCCCACCAGTATCAATAAGTGCTGTCTTTTAAAAATTTTTAATCGTTTTGGTCAGGAGTGACGGTTGCTTTGATTAGAATATTTGGGTGTTAACAGTGAAGTTTCGGAAGTCTGCAACAAGTCAGATTTTGCTAAAAGAAGAAGTAAATAGGTTTTGACCCCATCGTCTAGAGGCCTAGGACACTACCCTTTCACGGTAGGTACCGGGGTTCGAATCCCCGTGGGGTCGCCACAAGCGACAATTAGAAAGCAGCCGAACCGGCTGGTTTTTTATTTTCAGAGGACCAAGCCAGGATGGCTGCCTCAATTTGCTACTAAATTTACTCGTAAAAGCATTTTTTTACGCCGGCTAGAAGCAGATTTCTCTTAAATTTCGGCAGACTGTTGACGATCCTCCAGATGAAGTCGGCAGGTGGCGTTGATAACGCGAAGTTCTGCCAGAGTTTCATCAATCTTCGAGCGTTTTTGCTCCAACTCCTGAATGGCTGTGTCGGTTCGGTTTATTACGTAGCTGAGCTGTTGTGCCCGGCCTTCGCCGTGGTCGCCATACAAATCCAGATGCCGTTTGATCTCCGAAAGCGTTGAGCCAATGGCTTTCGCCCGCAAGACCAACGCGAGTCGAGCACGGTCGCGGCGCGTGTAGACCCGTGCGCCGTTGATCCGCCTCGGTGTCAATAATTCCTTGTCTTCATAGAACCGCAGGGCACGCAAAGTAATGCCAAATTCCTTGCACAATTCCGTGATACCAAATAGCTCTGAGGTACCCACATCGCGGTGGGAGTCAATGAAGGCCTGGGCTTCATTGACTCCAGGCGTCAAAGCAAGCTCAGGCCGGCCGTTTGCCTGAGGTGCCTCGGACAAGTTGGAGCTTTTGGCCATGCCCACTAATCCTTTCGCGATGATTTCAGATGACGCGTTGCAGGCGCATGGCCACGCTCATGTCGCCAGTGACCTTGAGTTTTCCCATCATGAAACCGGTCGCTGGTTCCAAATCGCCGGCAAGCATGGCGTTCAGGTTGTCCAGCGTGATACCTACGGTGCAGTCGGCTTCGCTGCTGTCGTTGCTGACTGTGTTGGGTGTGGACTTGCCGTCGATGAACACCATGCCGTCATCGCCGCAGTCAAATTTGAGGGTTGCTTCTAGCCCACTGTCCTTACCAACCTTGGTGCGAATGGCTTGCGTACAGGCTTCGAGGTTCATGGTCTTCCTTGTGAAAAATGAGTCCCACATGCGGGTGCATGTAACTGCCGTCTATGCTACCAGCCCGGCATCACGTGCCAAATAGGGAATATACCTATACGAAACCTGGTTGACGTTAACGTTACCCCAATGTTTAATTCAAGGCCAAACATAGGATGCCGACCCATGCCAGTTATCAGATCCAAGATCAACGCCAAGTCCGGTGCGTTTGCCGCCAATGCACAGCGCATGCGCGAATTGCTCGCAGAGGTTCAGCGTCTGGAGCGGATGGTGATTACTGAGTCTGAATCCAAGCGCGACAAGTTTGAGAAGCGCGGCCAGTTGCTGCCGCGTGAACGTGTGGCACGTTTGCTGGACCGGGGCTCGCCCTTTCTGGAGCTCAGCCGCCTGGCTGGCCTGAACATGCACGATGACGATGGGAAACAATCAGTGCTGGGTGGGGGGTCGATCATCGGCATTGGGGTGGTGGCAGGCAAGCGCTGCCTGATTTCCGCCAATGACAGTGCCGTCAAAGGCGGCACCGTGGCTCCCATGGGGCTGCGCAAAGCCCTGCGAGCCCAAGAGATTGCCACGGAGAACAAGTTGCCTGTGATCTATCTTGTGGAGAGTGGTGGTGCCAATTTGATGTACCAGAGCGAGATCTTCATCGAAGGTGGGCGCAGCTTTGCCAATCAGGCCCGCATGTCAGCGCAGGGTCTGCCGCAAATCTCTGTGGTGCATGGCTCGTCTACGGCAGGTGGTGCGTATTTGCCGGGTTTGTCGGACTATGTGATTTTGGTCAGGGGGCGCTCCAACATTTTTTTGGCGGGTCCTCCGCTGGTGAAAGCTGCCATCGGTGAGGACTGCACCGAGGATGAACTGGGCGGTGCCCAGACGCATGCCCAGGTCACCGGGCTGGGCGAATACCTGTGTGAGGACGATGCCCATGCCATTGGTATGGCGCGGGAGGTCCTGGATAAATTGAAGTGGGATGTAGCCCCTGCCCAGCCTGCTTTTTCAGAGCCGCTATTTGACGAGCAGGAGTTGCTGGGTATTGTTCCGGCGGACGAGCGCGAGCCGTACGACGTGCGGGAGGTGATTGCCCGTTTGGTGGATAGCTCTGATTTTCTCGAGTTCAAGGCCGAGTACGCGCCCGAGATGATGTGCGGCCATGCCCGTCTGGAGGGGCATCTGGTGGGCATTTTGGGCAACAACGGCCCGATTCAACCCAGTGGCTCCACCAAGGCAGGCCAGTTCATCCAGTTGTGTGACCAAAGCGGCACACCGCTGATCTTTCTGCAAAACACCACAGGCTACATGGTGGGGTCGGTCGCTGAACGCAACGGGGCCATCAAGCATGGCTCCAAGATGATTCAGGCCGTGGCCAATGCCCGGGTGCCCAAGTTCACTGTGGTGTTGGGCGGCTCCTATGGGGCGGGTAATTACGGTATGTGCGGACGGGGCTTTGACCCGCGTTTCATCTTCTCCTGGCCGACAGCCCGCACGGCGGTGATGGGGGGGGCGCAGGCCGCCCGGGTAATGGATATTGTCAATCGGGCCAAGATCGAGCGCACAGGCATGGCTGCCAATGAGGAGGCGCTGAAAGCCATATCAGACGGGCTTCGCCTGCGCCTGGACAAGGAGTCCGCAGTGCTGTTTGGCACGGCGCGTCTATGGGACGACGGGATCATTGACCCACGGGATACCCGTCGGCTGCTCGGGCTCGGGTTGGCGCTGGCCGAAGAGGCTCAGAGCCGCAAGCTCAACGCCAATACCTTTGGCGTGGCCCGCCTGTAGTGCACAACGTTTCCCCCAAATCTTCATCCTAACGAAAGACAGTCATGAAATTTACGCCTGAACACGAGCAAATTGCCGACACGGTGCGCAAATTTGTCGTCAAGGAAATCAACCCGTTTTTGCCTGAATGGGAGGCTGCAGGCCAGTTCCCCGCGCACCACGTTTTCAAAAAGATGGGTGATCTGGGCCTGTTGGGAATCAAGTTCCCGACCGAGTTTGGTGGCATGGGCCTTGACTTCAGTTACTCCATGGTGATGGCGGAAGCCCTGGGTGAATGCAATGCCGGCGGTGTGCCGATGGCCATTGGCGTGCACACCGACATGTGCACGCCCGCCTTGGCGCGTTTTGGCTCGGATGAACTCCGCCGGGAGTTTCTGGCGCCCAGCATTGCGGGTGACATGGTGGGTTGTCTTGGGGTCAGTGAAGTTAGCGGCGGCTCCGATGTGGCAGCACTCAAGACCACGGCCACCAAGGACGGAGACGACTACCTCATTAATGGCTCCAAGATGTGGATCACCAACGGCATGCAGGCCGATTGGTGCTGTCTGCTGGCCAATACTTCGGATGGCCCCGCACACAAAAACAAGTCCTTGATCATCGTGCGCATGAACAGTCCCGGCATTACCCGGCAAAAAATTGAAAAAATCGGCATGCACTCGTCCGACACGGCGCAATTGTTTTTTGACAATGTGCGCGTGCCCCGGCGCAACCTGATTGGTCAGGAGGGCATGGGCTTCATATTCCAGATGCTGCAGTTTCAGGAGGAGCGGTTGTATGGTGCCGCTGGTTGCCTGAGATCGCTGGACCGCCTGATTGACCAGACCATTGACTACACGCGACAGCGTCAGACTTTTGGCAAATCCGTTTTGGACAACCAGGTGGTTCACTTCAGATTGGCTGAGCTGCGTACCGAGGTCGAAGCGCTGCGTTCCTTGACCTATCGGGCGGTCGAGTCGTATGTGTCGGGCAAGGACGTGACCAAGCTGGCTTCCATGGCCAAGCTCAAGGCCGGGCGCCTC
>CAZBKX010000419.1:0-2684 GCA_964492535.1 uncultured Rhodoferax sp.
TCAAAAAATTTCACGTTAATTTCCTTCAGTTTTTAGGGTTGGGGTCGATCCGGTTTCAAAAATCAACGCTTTTCCACTGGTGTCTGATCTGTGTCAATGGTGCTTGTGAACTCGGCAACAGAATATTGGTATGAACCATGCACCCACGAGGGTAGTTTATTTTCACGGAGAAATAATTTATGTGGTTCAGTTGCCGCAATCTGGCAAACTGATCCCTTCTCAATATTGCACATCACGCTTTGCCATGGCTACCAAAAAAACTGCTGCACCCGATGCTGAACCTGCCGCTCTTGCGGGCTATCGGGCAGATCATCAAAAAGATGTGGTCAACCGCCTGCGCCGCATTGAGGGGCAGGTGCGGGGCTTGGTTGAAATGATTCAGAGCGGGCGCTCGTGTGAAGACGTAGCCACCCAGATGTCTGCGGCGCGCAAGGCCATGGACAAGACGTTTTACCGGATGATGGCCTGCTCGGTCATGGAGGCGGTCTATGAGTCCAAGACCGATGCCGAGGCCATTGTGGAGGTCGAGAGATCGGCTCGTTTGCTCGAAAAGTTCGGCTGAAACCGGGCGCTTGGGGTACTTTCAGCATCAAAAAAGCCCACTCGAGGCGGGCTTTGCAAAGGGGCCAAAGCCCGTCTCTGACAAAAATTATTTGGCGCCGGCCAGCACCCAGGCGGCAAGTGTGCTCGCATCGCCCTGACTCAGGGCAGCTTGCGCGGGCATGGGAACCGGACCCCATTTGCCGGCTCCACCTTTTTTGATGCTCTCGGTCAGCTGGTTCTCTGCGTCTTTTTGGCCGGCGTACTTTGTCGCAACACTCTGAAAAGAAGGGCCCACCATTTTTCTGTCAACCGCGTGGCAACCCAGGCAAGCGTTTTTTTGAGCCAGATCCTTGCTGGCAAACGCGGGGCCGGATGCCATCACTGCAGCACCCACCAATACGTGCATCAATCTCATGTTGTCTCCTGTATTAGATCAATATCAACGGCGGCGAATATAACTGAAGTCTGACTTAATCGGTGAACATTCACGACGAGCGATTCGCGATCATTACCGGTTCAAACGCGTCATGTGCCGCCAACCTCACCGCAACCGCTGCAGAAGTTCCAGGGTCGGGTAGCCGTCTGCAGGCAAACCCAGGCTGCGCTGGTACTGGCGAATGCCGCGCTGCGTGGCCGGACCCATCATGCCGTCG
The DNA here is from genome assembly GCA_964492535.1 of uncultured Rhodoferax sp. GTDB lineage: Bacteria > Pseudomonadota > Gammaproteobacteria > Burkholderiales > Burkholderiaceae_C > Rhodoferax. The sequence continues at coordinate 1,197 of CAZBKX010000419.1, forward strand.
GGCGTGCCGCTATCAAAGCCCTGCGCGTTCAGCGCAGTCTGCAGCGCCAGCAACTGGCTGCGCGTCAAGGCAACCAGATCTTGCGGCCAGGGCGCCTGCACTGCCGAACCACCGGCCAGCTGTTGCGCCAGCAGGCTCACAGCCAACGCATAGCTGGTCGAGTTGTTGTAGCGCAGGATGGTGCGGAAGTTGGGGCCCACCAAAAAGGCGGGCCCGCGCGCGCCCGCCGGCAGCAAAATCGAACTGCTGTCCATGGCCGGCAGTGGCGCACCCATCATGGATTGCACGCCCTGCCCCGCCCATTCGCTCGTAGATTGCTGGACATCAGGGCCGGCGCGCGCATGGTCAAAGCCTGCGGCCAAGCGCACCTCAAGCCCCCATGGTTGGCCAGCCTGCCACCCGGAGCGAACCAAAAAGTTGGCGGTAGACGCCATCACATCGGGGATGCTGCCCCACAGGTCGCGCCGACCATCGCCATCCGCATCCACCGCATAGGCCACAAAGTTGGAGGGCAAAAATTGAGTCTGACCCATCGCACCCGCCCAGGAACCCAGCATCTGCTGGCGGTCAATGTCACGATTCTGGAGAATTTTCAGAGCCGCCAGCAACTGGTCTCGTGCCCAGGCCTCGCGTCGGCCCTCGAAACCAAGCGTAGCCAGGGCGTCGATGGTCGGGACATCACCCACAAAACTACCGTAATTGCTCTCCATGCCCCAAATGGCAACCAGGGTTTCTGCTGGCACGCCATAACGCGCCGCGATGGGGTGGATCACGGGGCGCAGTTCACGCAGCTTGTCCTGACCGCGAGCAATGCGCTGCGCTGACACGGCGTTGCCAAGGTAATCGACCACCGTGCGGGTGAACTCGGGCTGGGCCCGGTCCAGCTCAATGACCCGGGGCAGAAAGCGAACGTTGTCAAAGGCACTGTGAAGCGTGGCGGAGTCAATGCCGGCTTGCCGGGCATCGGCGCTCAAGCCCGCAACCCAGAGTGCGAATTTTTTGCTGTGCACAAGTTCGTCGGATGGCGTTGGCACAGCAATCGCCGTTTCTACGGTGGGTGCGGGCGCATCCATATGGACCGGAAGTGCAGCGGCACAACCTGCCAGCGCGAAGATCGCCAGTGTTGCTGGCAAGAGCCAACGCCGCGCTGGCGCTGAAAAAATGGAGGGGGTTTGCATCCGATCTATTTTCGTCTTTACCGTCGTGGCGCCAGGGTCGGGTACAAACACCCCATCGTTCCACCCCGACCCCTATTCCGCCATGAGCACCTTGCAATCCGAGCTAAACCGCCTTTACCGCCCTCGCGACCGAAACAACCTGGACCCTGAAACGACAGAGCCGGACCTCATTGCACCCGACGGGTGTGTGCGGGCTCTGGTGCTGGAACTGGCCAGACCCGCCGACTGGAACCTGCTGGGAACCGTTTGGCGCGGAGTGCAAACCGATCTCGAATGGCCCGCACCGGCGATTGCGGTCTCCGGCATTGAC
>CAZBKX010000420.1:0-2632 GCA_964492535.1 uncultured Rhodoferax sp.
CCGTGCGGGCTGGGATCCGGCATATATGGAGACCGTTTTGAAAACTGGCGTGCTATTCATTTAGGTGCGATTGCCCTGCAACCTCAATGTGTCTCGTGGCTCGCATGGCATTCAATTTGGCACCGCGGGGAACGCCCTGCGCTCGACCTGATGGCCCAAGCGCGGTGAAAGCCCCTCAAACGACAAGTCTGGCACGCAGCGACGCCGTCACTGCGCACCAGGCGCTGGAAGCAGGACAGGGTAGGCCCCTTAATTCACAAAACGTCGCCCGCGTTCTCCTTTAACCTGGATCAAACCCAGGCGTGTTTGGCACGCGCCTTTGCAAGGTGCTGTTACATCCAGATGCGCTCCGGGCGCGCGATTGCGAACGGACGCGACGAAGGTGTCACCAAACTGCTGTTTGATGACTCCCCCGATGCGCACGGCCACGGCAAGATTCTGGGTTCCATAGAGCGCCTGCGCAAGGCCGGTAACGAACTGGTGTACCGCTGTGCCAAACAGCGCAGCGAGCCCAATTCGCCGCTGCGGGCGGCGGTGACGGCGCTGATCCAGCCTGCTGCGTCGCAACCAGCCAGGGTTGTGAGGCTGCACAACCCGGCGCGGGCATGGGCATGGGCGTGTATCTGGGGTGGCGGTACCGGGCAACGCACTGCCAACCCCGACCGAGCCCGCCGAGACGCTTCGCCCCAAGCGAGCGGCGCAATACCTGTAGGCAATGTTGATTGCCAGAATCTACGAAGTTTTTCGACTGCTGTGCCCCATGTGCGGTGGGTACATGCGCCTAATTGCGTTCATCCCCACACAGCACCCAAATTCTCCACATACTGAACCACATCGGGCAGGAGTCCGAACCCCCCGCACATCGCGTTAGCACGCGGGCCACCGCTGTGGGATGAATGTGACGCGCTGGTCGATGACGGGATGCAAGGCGAGCCAGACTGGAACCTTGCGGCACAGCCGGCACCAGACTTCGAGGTGGACCAGCGTGTGAGTTGGTGACTCTGTGAAGCGGCGACGTCGAGCGCTACGGGGAGCAGCTGCGTGCGCGCAAGAACCAACACGGAACTTTGGGCCACAGGCTCGCCACAGGGTGGCTGTGCGCGCTCAAATCACAGCAGACCAAGGCATTTTGACGCCAAAACGCCATGCCATACTTGGCCTCATGCGGTTGAATTTCCTATCCACTTTCAAGCCGCGACGATTGCTGCCGACTATGGTCCGGTACACGACAGAGGAAACCGTTGAATTTCTGCGGGCACAGGGATAGGAAAGTCTTCCTTGGGCAACCGCACAAGACCATTCCAATCGGACTGCGCAATGCTGACGGCCCCTGGCCGTTTGCAAATGGCTTCAATGCGGTGAGGTTGTTGTTCGCAATCAACCAAGGAAAAAATGCACCGCTCACCCGCCATCACATTGGCCGCAGGAATGTCACGCACAGCCAGCAACATGTGGCTGTAATCTTGGTTGGTGCGAAACGCGGCTTGCTGCTCCAGGGAATTGTTTTTCTGCTGAAGTTTGTAGGCGTAGGTAGCCAGGACCGGAAACATGGTTGCCACGGCAAGAATCACAATAACAGTTGCCAAACTTCCCCCGGTCCGCTTTGATTGCCTCCACAACGTCCATCCAAGCAGAAGACTTCCCACGAGGATGGCTGGCACCGACCACAGCAACTCCCCACTGTTGCAGCCACCGTCGCAGTCGCCTTCTTTGAAGGCGAGAAGAATCAGGTAGCCTGCAGCCAGGGCGCACACCGCGCTGGTCAGCAACAGGCTCGCAGCGACGGCGATTTTTTTGCTCATGCGATGGGCCAGAACGTCACAGACCGGGAGTTTTCAAGGTCAGAGTAGATGGAGGGGAGTCGGCCGATGCCCAGCGTGAAGCGTGCAAAGGTCTGCCACGATGGGGTCAATCGATCCATGTTCCACAGATCAATGTGATCCCCGGTGGGCGTTTTCTCGCCATCCCGTAGCCAGTAGTCTTTGAAAAAGATAATGCCTTTTTGTGCCGCCACACTCGACGGAAAGCGCTTGCCGGAATACATCTTTGGCTTGGTGCAATTGGCAAAGGGCTGCGTGCCCAACCAGTCGGCCAATTCCTAAGCCCGCAAAACCATCCCATTGCCAGCGGAGCCAAACTCACACCGAGGGCCCCTGAAGCTCTTGAAGCTCACCCCGCATTTCTCCAAAGCCAAACCCACACGAATGGCGCACTGGTTGTCGTAGGCCTTCTTATTCGTCGCGGGGTTCACGCAAGGATCACTGGAGGGGTAGTTTTTCCAGAGTTCGTCAAAACGAACGGTGACTTTTTCTGTGACCTTGGTGGGACTGTTCATAATTCGTCGGGCCGGTTTGAGAGGCCCTATTGTTCTGTGACTTCTGATCCATTTCGGGCGCTGTGCGCCGCCTACGATAAAGAGCAGCATACTAGTAGTTAGTTCCATCAATAGCATTACATATCATGCCAGACCGAGGTCGAATTTATTCCAGCGAAAAACGACAGGTGCGGAGTTGAATTCTTCGATGCCCTTCAGGATACGAGCCTTCAGTTCGTCGATTGATTTGACTCGGATGTGCCGCAGGAACGTGCGCGCCATCTTGGAGAAGGCGCACTCGATCAGATTGAGCCAAGA
>CAZBKX010000421.1:0-2322 GCA_964492535.1 uncultured Rhodoferax sp.
AGAGAAACAATTTCTCTATTGAAGGCCACTCAGCTTCTTCAATTGATACAACGCCTCCAGCGCCTCGCGGGGGCTCAGGTTGTCGGGGTTGATGGCGTGCAGGGCCGTCTCCACAGCGCTGACCTCGGCGCTTGGGGCGGCCACGGGTTCAGCAAACAAATCCACCTGCGCCTGGCTTTGGCTGGCCTGGGCTTCCAGCGCCTCCAGCGTGTGGCGGGCCTGGTTGACTACGCCGGCAGGCATGCCGGCGAGTTTGGCCACCTGAATACCGTAGCTCCTGCTGGCCGGACCGGGCTCGATGGCGTGCAAAAAGACGATGTCGCGGCCCGACTCGGCCGCGCTCACATGCACATTGATGGCCGCATGGTGATTGGCGGGAAACTCGGTCAGCTCAAAGTAGTGGGTGGCAAACAGCGTGTAGGCCTGGGTTTTGTCGTGCAGGTGCGTGGCAATGGCCGAGGCCAGCGCCAGCCCGTCAAAGGTGCTGGTGCCCCGGCAAATCTCGTCCATCAGCACCAGCGAATGGGGCGTGGCGGCGTGCAGAATTTGCGCGCCCTCCAGCATCTCCAGCATGAAGGTGGACTGGGCGTTGGCCAGGTCATCGGCCGCACCAATGCGGGTGTGGATGGCATCAATCGGGCCCAGCCGGCACGCTGCGGCCGGCACATGGGAGCCCATGCTGGCCAGCAGCACAATCACCGCGATCTGGCGCATGTAGGTGGACTTGCCGCCCATGTTGGGGCCGGTGATGATCTGCATGCGTTGCTTGGGTCCCAGGCGCGTGTCGTTGGCAATGAAGTTGCCGCTGCTCGTTTCAGCCAAGCGTGCTTGCACCACCGGGTGGCGGCCTTGGGTGATGTCCAGGCAGGGTTCTTTCACAAACTGCGGGGCGCACCAGTCCAGCGTCAAGGCGCGCTCAGTCAGGGCGCACAGCGCATCCAGCGTGGCCAGGGCACGGGCCAGGCGGGTGAGCGCGGGCACATGGGCTTGGAGTTGGTCCAGCACCTGCTCATACAACCACTTTTCACGGGCCAGGGCCCGTTCTTGGGCGCTCAGGGCTTTGTCTTCAAAGGCCTTGAGTTCGGGGGTGATGAAGCGCTCGGCATTCTTGAGCGTTTGGCGGCGGCGGTAGTCGTCGGGCACTTTGTCGATTTGCCCTTGGGTGACCTCAATGAAGAAGCCGTGCACCTTGTTGAATTGCACCCGCAGGTTGGCAATGCCGGTGCGGGCTTTTTCACGCACCTCCAGGTCGAGCAAAAAGCTGTCGCAGTTGGTCTGGATGGCCCGCAACTCGTCCAGGTCGGCATCAAAGCCGCTGGCAATCACACCGCCATCGCGCACCAGGGCGGCGGGCTCGGGGTCGATGGCGCTGGTCAGCAACTCGGCACAACCGGCTGGGGGCAATAGATGAGTCGAGATATCAACCAAATAGGCCTCTGGCCCGCGTATTGTTTGCCCTAATTGCTCTGCTTTTTGTAGCGTTTGTTGCAGGACCACCAGTTCACGCGGGCGCACCTGGCGCAGGGCGATGCGGGCGGTGATGCGCTCGACATCGGTACTGCCCTTGAGTTGATCGCGTAAGCTGACCCACATGCCGATGTGGGCGGCTTGGGCATCGCCGGCTTGCAAGGCCTTAATGGCCCCCAAGCGCTGGCGGGCCTCGCTGCGGTCACGCCGGGGCGCGAGCAGCCAGTTCTTGAGCAAGCGGCTGCCCATGCCGGTCATGCAGGTGTCCAGCAATGAAAACAGGGTGGGCTTGTCTTCGCCGCGCAGGGTCTGGGTGAGTTCGAGATTACGCCGGGTGGTTTGCGGCAGGTCAATCAGCTCGTCGTTGCGTTGCACGCGCACGCTGTGGATGTGGGTGAGCGCCCGACCCTGGGTATGCCCGGCGTAGCTCAGCAGGGCGGCGGCGGCGGCATGGGCCAGGGGCAAATCCTGGGCTTGCCACGGCAACAGGCTGGCCGCCTTGAGTTGGGCCAGCAAGCTGCGCTCGCCCAGGCCGGCGTCAAACTGCCAGTCGGGCCGCACGGTGATGCTCAGTGCCCCTGGGGCTTGCCCGCTGCGCAGCCGGGCTTCAAACGCCGGGGTGGCCCCTGCGCTGAAAATCAACTCGCCGGGGCTGATGCGCAGCACCCATTCCGCCAGCTCGTCGGCGCTGCACTCGGCCAGGTCGTCGCGGCACTCCGGTCCGCCGCACCCGGCGCCGAGCGCGGCCAGGAGGGTGCCGATGACGACGGGCAGGCGGGCTGACATGCGTGGTCGCTCCCGGGCGCGTGGGCGCACCGCAGAGCGTACCACGGGGGCTACTTCGGGAAGAGGTTC
>CAZBKX010000422.1:0-2280 GCA_964492535.1 uncultured Rhodoferax sp.
TTTCAGCCCACATTGACGCTGGCAAGACAACGACCACCGAGCGCGTGCTTTTTTACACCGGTGTGAACCACAAGATTGGCGAAGTGCATGACGGCGCGGCCACCATGGACTGGATGGAGCAGGAACAAGAGCGTGGCATCACGATCACTTCCGCTGCAACCACCTGTTTCTGGAAGGGTATGGACAAATCCCTGCCTGAGCACCGCATCAACATCATTGACACGCCCGGACACGTTGACTTCACGATTGAAGTCGAGCGTTCGATGCGCGTGCTGGACGGCGCTTGCATGGTGTATTGCGCCGTGGGTGGTGTTCAGCCGCAGTCGGAAACTGTTTGGCGTCAGGCCAACAAGTACAAGGTGCCGCGTCTGGCCTTTGTCAACAAGATGGACCGTACGGGTGCCAACTTCTTTAAAGTCGTCGATCAGATGAAGTTGCGCTTGAAGGCCAGCCCTGTGCCAATGGTGATCCCAATCGGCGCTGAAGAAAACTTCACTGGCGTCGTTGATTTGATCAAAATGAAAGCCATCATCTGGGATGAAGCTTCACAAGGCATGTTGTTCGATTACAAGGAAATTCCAGCTGAATTGGTGGAATTGGCCAAAGAATGGCGTGAAAAGATGGTTGAAGCCGCGGCTGAGGCCTCTGAGGAATTCATGAACAAGTACCTTGAAGAAGGTGATTTGACTGAAGACGAAATCAAGCTTGGCATTCGTACACGGACCATCGCCAGCGAAATTCAACCCATGTATTGCGGTTCCGCTTTCAAGAACAAAGGCGTTCAGCGCATGCTGGATGCCGTGATTGAATTCATGCCTTCGCCAGTGGATATTCCACCAGTCAAGGGTATGGACGAAGATGAAAACCCGATCACGCGTCAAGCCAGCGACACGGAGAAATTCTCGGCTTTGGCATTCAAACTGATGACCGACCCGTTTGTGGGTCAGTTGACCTTTGTGCGCGTCTACTCTGGCGTTTTGAATAAGGGCGACACGGTCTTTAACCCGATTCGAGGCAAAAAAGAGCGTATTGGCCGTATCGTCCAGATGCACGCCAACAACCGCGAAGAAGTGAGCGAAATTGTTGCGGGTGACATTGCTGCCTGCATTGGTTTGAAAGACGTCACCACCGGCGAAACTCTCTGCGATCCAAGTGCGATCATCTTGCTCGAACGCATGGTTTTCCCTGAGCCCGTGATCACCCAAGCTGTTGAGCCCAAGACCAAAGTGGACCAAGAGAAAATGGGTATTGCCCTGCAGCGTTTGGCGCAAGAAGATCCATCATTCCGCGTCAAGACAGACGAAGAGTCGGGTCAGACCCTGATCGCCGGTATGGGTGAGTTGCATTTGGAAATTATTGTGGACCGCATGAAGCGCGAGTTCGGCGTTGAAGCCAACGTTGGTAAGCCACAAGTGTCTTACCGCGAAACGATTCGCAAAATCGTGGAAGACGCAGAAGGCAAGTTTGTGCGCCAGTCCGGTGGTAAGGGTCAGTACGGTCACGTGGTCCTGAAAATTGAACCCAATGAGCCGGGTAAGGGTATTGAGTTCGTTGATGCGATCAAAGGCGGTACGGTGCCTCGCGAGTACATTCCTGCTGTTGAAAAAGGTATCAACGAGGCTGTGACGCAAGGTGTGTTGGCGGGTTATCCCGTGGTCGATGTCAAGGTGACATTGCACTTCGGTTCCTACCACGATGTTGACTCCAACGAGTTGGCCTTCAAGATGGCTGCCATCTTTGGCTTCAAAGAAGGTTGCCGCAAAGCAGGCCCCGTCATTCTGGAGCCGATGATGGCGGTTGAGGTCGAGACGCCTGAGGACTATGCTGGTAACGTGATGGGCGACCTGGCCTCACGCCGCGGTATGGTGCAGGGTATGGAGGATATGGTTGGTGGCGGCAAGGCTATCAAAGCGGAAGTGCCGCTGTCTGAAATGTTCGGTTACTCGACCACATTGCGTTCGATGTCTCAAGGCCGTGCCACTTACACCATGGAATTCAAACATTATTCGGAAGCTCCGCGTAACGTCTCTGAAGCCATCATGGCCGCGCGCGCCAAGTAATTTCAAGTTGTCTGCGACGGTGTGCCGCCCTGTTCCCGTGCGGGGCGAATCAGCAACATCGTGCAAACATTAAACCGACACACGGGAATTAGCTCTTTGGAGAATTGATTATGGGTAAAGAAAAATTCACACGCACCAAACCTCACGTCAACGTGGGCACTATCGGTCACGTCGACCACGGTAAAACCACGCTGACAGCAGCCATCACCACCGTCCTGGC
>CAZBKX010000423.1:0-4690 GCA_964492535.1 uncultured Rhodoferax sp.
GCTTCTGGCCGGCGTATTGATTAGTTTTTTGTATCAAAAATAGGAGTGATTTATTGAGTTTATTATAACCAAGCGAGCGCTTGTTATAAATCGGTAATGTGGGTATGCTGCCCATCCATGACTGTTTCAGCTTCGCCAACCCTCCCAACCCTCCCAAAGCGACCACGCGGTCGCCCCCGCAAAACCGAGGGCGAGCGCGACGATGGGAACCGCCGCCAGGAGCTGCTGGCCGCCGCCGCTCATCTGTTCCGCGAGACTGGTTTCAGTGGAACCAGCACGCGCGACATTGCCGCTGCGGTTGGTATGCACAGCGGCTCGCCTTTCTATCACTTCAAAAGCAAAGAGGCGCTGTTGTTTGCCGTGATGGAGGAGGGTATGCACTCCGCCATCGCGCGCCAGGCTTTGGCCCTGCAGGTGACCGAGTCCGCTGCCCCGGCGCCTTCAGGCGAGGCGCTGACCGCCCTGGACGCGCAACAACGCATCCGGCGGCTGATTCGTGCGCACTTTGAAACTTTGCTGGGGCCCGGCAACGACTTTGTGCCGGTGATGTTGTACGAGCTCCGCTGCCTGAGCCCTCGCCAGCGCAGCGTGTTGGCCAAGCTGCAGCTGGACTACGAAGCTCCTTGGGGGCCGGTGCTGGAGGCGCTGCACGCCAGTGGCCACTTGAATGCCCCGGTCAAACTCTCACGCTTGCTGATTCTGGGCGCCCTGAATTGGTCCGTGCAGTGGTTTGACCCCCAAAAGGCCGCGTCGCTTGACGACCTGACCGACGCCGCCATTGCTTTGTTCCTGAAGGAGTCTTGATGAGTTACGGATCCGTATTTGCAAACGGTTTGTTCGCCGGCAAGGTGATCATCGTCACCGGGGGTGGCTCCGGCATTGGCCGCTGTGTGGCGCATGAGTTGGCCGCGCTGGGGGCGCATACGGTGCTGGTGGGCCGCAAGCTTGAAAAGCTGCAAGCGGTCATGGAGGAGATCACCGCCGATGGGGGTGCTGCCAGTTTTTGGGTGTGCGACATCCGCCAGGAAGAGGTCGTCAAACAGACTGTGGCGGCGGTGGTGGCGGCACACGGCCGGGTGGATGGGCTGGTGAACAACGCTGGCGGCCAATACATGATGCCGCTGGAGGCGATCAGCGCGAAGGGCTGGGAGGCGGTGATCAACACCAACCTGACCGGCGGCTTTTTGATGGCTCGTGAGTGTTTTTTGCAAAGCATGAACAAGCAGGGCGGCAGCATCGTCAACATTGTGGCCGACATGTGGGGCTCCATGCCGGGCATGGGTCACAGCGGCGCCGCGCGCGCCGGCATGGTGAGCTTTACCGAGACCGCCGCGCTGGAGTGGGCGGGGCGGGGCGTGCGCGTCAATGCGGTGGCGCCGGGGTACATCGCGTCCAGCGGCATGGACAACTACTCGCCCGAGATGGGGCCCATGCTGCGCGAGATGAGCAAGACCATTCCGCTGGGCCGCTTTGGCACTGAGGCCGAGGCGGCGGCCGGTGTTGTGTTCTTGCTCAGCCCGGCAGCGTCTTTCATCAGCGGCAGCACGCTGCGCATTGACGGCGCCCGCCCGCAGGTGCGCATGGGCTGGCCGATGCAGATCGCCAGCGAAAAAGCCCGCCAGCGCGAGGCCATCAAGCCGTTTGAAGGTTTTCACCGCGCCACCACACCGAAGGTATTTCTATGAACTACACCCACGAACACCTCGAAATCCAGAACACCCTCAAGCGTTTTATTGACGCCGAGATCAACCCCCATGTGGACGAGTGGGAGGCGGCGGAGGCTTTTCCGGCCCATGAGCTGTTCAAGAAGATGGGCCAGTTGGGTCTGTTTGGCCTGACCAAACCGGAAGCCTACGGTGGCTTGGGGCTGGACTATTCCTACGGCATGGCCATGGCCGAGACCCTGGGCCACATCGACTGCGGTGGCATCCCGATGGCCATTGGCGTGCAGACCGACATGTGCACCCCGGCGCTGGCCCGTTTTGGCAGTGAAGAACTCAAGCGCGAGTTTCTGGCCCCGGCCATTGCAGGCGAGGCGGTCGGGTGCATTGGTGTGAGCGAGCCCGGTGCCGGCAGCGATGTGGCCGCCATCAAGAGCCATGCCCGCAAAGACGGGGACGATTACCTGATCACCGGCCAGAAGATGTGGATCACCAACAGCCTGCAGGCCGACTGGATGTGCATGCTGGTTAACACGGGTGAGGGGCCAGCGCACAAAAACAAGAGCCTGGTGATGGTGCCGCTGCGTGCCAACGGCAAGCTGCTGCCGGGCATTGAGGTGGCCAGCAAGATCCGCAAGATCGGCATGCACTCCAGCGATACCGGGCTGCTGTACTTTGACAACGTGCGGGTGCCGCAGCGCAACCTGATCGGCCAGGAGGGCCACGGCTTCATCTACCAGATGCAGCAGTTTCAGGAGGAGCGTCTGTGGTGCGCGGCGAGCTGCCTGCAAAGCCTGTCCAATTGCATCCAGTGGACGGTGGAGTGGGCGCAGGAGCGCAAATTGTTTGGCGCCACGCTGGCCGACCAGCAGTGGGTGCAGTTCAAGCTGGCGGAGATGAAGACCGAGCTGGAATCCTTGCGCGCGCTCACCTACCGGGCCTGTGAGTTGTATGTGGGCGGGCAGGATGTGCTGGAGTTGGCCTCCATGGCCAAGCTCAAGGCCGGACGCCTGAGCCGCCTCATCCCTGATGGCTGCCTGCAGTTTTGGGGCGGCATGGGCTTCACCTGGGAAAACAAGGTCTCGCGCATGTACCGCGATGCCCGGCTGGGCTCCATTGGTGGCGGGGCCGACGAGGTCATGATGGGCATCATCGCCAAGACCATGGGTGTGGCCAAACGCCCGGCGCGCAGCTGAACCCCCACAGGTCATCCAACGCAGGACCCTACCATGCTGCACACCGATATCGCCCAGGAAGACATTGCCCTGGTGGAAGACGCCGCCCGCCGGTTTATCCAGACCGAAGTGGCCCCGCATCTGCAAACCTGGGAAGACGCGGGCGAGTTCCCCCGCGAGATTTACGCCCGCGCAGCTGCGCTGGGCTGGCTCGGCCTGGGTTACCCGGAAGAGTTGGGCGGCACGCCCAGCCCCTGGCGCTTGCGAAATGCCCTCACCATCGCGCTGGCCCGCCGCAGTGGCAGCGGCGGCCTGATGGCCAGCCTGTTCAGCCACAACATTGGCTTGCCGCCCCTGGTGCGTCACGGCAGCGCAGCCCTGCAGAACGAGGTGATTCCGGAGGTGCTGCAGGGCAAAAAAATCGCCGCCCTGGCCATCACCGAGCCCGGTGGCGGTACCGATGTGTCTGCCCTGTGCACCACGGCCCGGCTGGATGGCGATGCGTATGTGGTGGACGGTGAAAAGGTGTTCATCACCTCCGGCATGCGCGCCGACTGGATCACGGTGGCCGTGCGGACCGACCCCCAAAACAAAGGCCCCATGGGCATCTCGATGCTGATGGTGCCGGGCGATGCGGCGGGCCTGAGCCGCAGCCCGCTCCAGAAAATGGGCTGGTTGTGCTCCGACACAGCGCATTTGCGCTTTGACGGTGTGCGGGTGCCCGCCCGCTATCTGGTGGGCGAGGAGGGTGCGGGGTTCAAGATGATCCTGACCAATTTCAATGGCGAGCGGCTGTCCATGGCGGCCATGGCCCTGGGCTTTGCCGAGTGCTGTTATGACGAAGCCCTGGCCTGGGCGCGCCAGCGCAAAACCTTTGGCACCGCGCTGGTGGACCACCAGGTGATTCGACACAAGCTGATGGACATGAAGATGCGCATCGAGTCCACGCGCGCCTGGCTTCAGTCCGTCGCTGACCGGGCTGACTCGGGGAACAAGTCAGACAAAGGCGCCGAGTGGGTGGCGCAAGTGTGCCTGCTCAAAAACCACGCCACCCAGACCATGCAGTTTTGTGCGGACCAGGGCGTGCAGATCTTGGGCGGCATGGGCTACATGCGCGGCACAGCTTGCGAGCGCATCTACCGCGAGGTCAAGGTGATGATGATTGGTGGCGGGGCCGAGGAGATCATGAAAGAGTTGGCCTCGCGTCAGTTGGGTCTGTGAGAATGGGTGCATGACCCAAAGCCACCCCACCCCACCTGATGTCGAGTTTGAAGAAGAGTTTGTCACCGGGCTCAAAAAAATATTTGAAGAAATGATTGTGTTCAACCAAGTGCTGGGCCTGAAGATCACCTCACTCAAACCCACGCAGGTCATCGCCCGCATTGACATGAAGCGCGACCTGATCGGGCACTTCAGCTTCAACCGCATTCACGGTGGCGTGATCAGCGCCGGGCTGGACGCCATGGGCGGGCTGGCCGTGATGGCCGCCATTGGCGCGCGCCACATGGACGAGACCCCCATGCAGCGCCTGCACCGCTTCGGCAAGCTCGGCACCATTGACTTGCGCATTGACTACCTGCGCCCGGGTATTGGGGATTTCTTTGAGCTGCGCGCGGAGGTCATGCGCCTGGGCTCCCGGGTGGCCTCCACCCGTATGGAGTTTTGGGGAGCCGACGGCAAGTTGCTGTCTACGGGGGCGGGGGCTTACATCGTCTCCTGACGTGGGCGCGGAAAAGCGAAGTTGGCTGGGGCCACGGGCCGGGTCACGATGGCCTTTGATGGTCAGGCGAACAACACGTGTGGCGCGAGAGTTACCAAACCTCCAGCCTCAATCGTTGTTTCACGCAAGTTGGC
>CAZBKX010000424.1:0-4605 GCA_964492535.1 uncultured Rhodoferax sp.
GACCACCGCGCCGACGAGCACGAAGACCTGCTGGTGCGTCTGGTCACCGCCGTGGGCAAGTACTGGATCTGCAAGCGCACCCCCAACCATGCCTATGAGGCCATGGAGTGCATTGGTGGTAGCGGCGTGATGGAAGACAGCATGATGCCGCGCCTGTACCGCGAGGCGCCCGTGAACGCCATCTGGGAGGGCAGCGGCAACGTGCAGTGCCTGGACGTGCTGCGCGCCATGAGCAAAACGCCTGCCGTGGTAGACGCCTACTTGGCCGAGGTTCAGCAGACCCGGGGCGCGCATGCCGTGCTGGACGGTTTTGTAGCGTCGCTGGCAACCGACCTGAAAGATGTGGGCGATGTCGACTACCGGGCCCGCGATCTGGTGGATCGTCTGGCCTTGGCGCTGCAGGCCTCCCTGCTGGTGCGCCATGCCCCGTCCTTCGTGAGCGATGCGTTTTGCCAGTCGCGCCTGGGGCAGGTCGGGCGGCACCACTACGGCACCCTCCCCCGGGGCGTGGATGTGGCGGCGATCATTGAGCGGGCAACGCCCAGAAGCGAGTCAGACACCCGGGCTTGACGCCAACTCGACGACTCCTTGCATCGTCAGCCAGCCCTCAAAGTCTTGCGCCCAGACGCGCACGGTTTTGCCGTCTTCAGAGGGCTGCGCGTTCAGGCGAAACGGGTGCAGATCAAAGGTCGGGCGCACCGCCTTGAAATCAAACCGCCGGATGAAGGCATCAGGCGCATGGCGGCGTACCAGGTCCACCAGCAGCGTGGCAATCAGCGGGCCATGCACGATCAGCCCGGGGTAGCCCTCCACCTCGGTCACGTACTTGCGGTCGTAATGAATGCGGTGGCCATTGAAGGTGAGCGCGGAGTAGCGAAACAGCAACACATCGTCCGGCACCACCTCGCGCTGCCAGGCCGCACCCTGCACAGCAGCCACGGGCGCCGGCACGGGGTCGGTGGCTTGGGCGGCCGCGCGGTACACGATGTCATGCTCCTCGGTCAGCGCGAGGCCACGGGTGTTGTGCACCGCATGCTTGACCAGCACAAACAGCAGGTCTCCGGTGCGCCCCGACTTGTGGGTGACGGATTCGATGGTGGAGATGCGCTGCACCGCATCCCCCACCACCAGCGGGTTCTCAGGCTGCCATTGCAGGCGCCCACCGGCCCACATGCGACGCGGGAGCGGCACCGGCGGCAGGAAACCACCGCGTTTGGCGTGGCCGTCCGGGCCAATCTCGCTCTGGCGGTGTTGGGGCAAAAAATACAGCCAGTGCCACAGCGCAGGCAGAGGCGTGCCAGGCGCGGGCAAGGCGTCGTCCCGATCCAAGGTGGCGCTCAGGGCGCGCACCGGCGCACACACGATGTCGTCGGTAAGGGTTTCGGTCCTGCCGATCCAGGCTTGCAGGCGGGCCAGCGTGGCGGCGTCCAGGGTGCGAATGTCGTTGGTCATGGTTGAGATGTTCGCTGCGTCAACCATTGAGTGCAACCTTTAATTTAAGAACCGGCACTTCGGTTTGTCCGAGGGAGACTTGCAAAACGCCAGGACTTGAGCTGTCCAATGGGCCGGGCGTGCCGCAAGGGTGCGCTGCTGATGGCGACTTCCGTGTAAGGATGTTGAAGGTCCGCCGACTCACTCATGGCAAAACTGATTTATGGTGACTTGACCTGATTGAACCAAGGAATTGAACATGAACAAGAGAACATGGCTGAAAACACTAGGTGGTTGGTTCGCGGGCGCGGCCCTGCCCGCAGCCGCGCTGGCAGCACCACCCTTCCCTCTGAAAAAATCAGAAGCTGAGTGGAAAAAAATCGTCTCGCCCGCAGCTTACAACGTGCTGTTTGAGCACGGCACCGAGCGCGCAGGCACCAGCGCCCTCAACGCCGAGAAGCGCCCGGGCACCTACGTGTGCGCCGCCTGCCATCTGCCGCTGTTTGACGCCGCCACCAAATACGAGAGCGGCACCGGCTGGCCCAGTTTCTGGCAACCGCTGCCCGACGCCATGGGCACCTCGACCGACTTCAAGGCCATTTACCCGCGCACCGAATACCACTGCGCGCGCTGCGGCGGCCACCAGGGCCACGTCTTCAATGACGGCCCCAAACCCACCGGCAAACGCTACTGCAACAACGGCGTGGCCCTGGCGTTTGTGCCCAAAGGCGAAGCCCTGCCGGCCTTGCGCACCTGAGCACCATGGATTCAACCCGGTACCTGAACATGAACATCCAACATACCCTCAAAACACTCACGGTGGCCCTGCTGCTCAGCAGCGCCACGGCCGCCGTGCAGGCCGCCACGGCCACCGCCATTTTTGCCGGAGGCTGCTTCTGGTGCATTGAGAAAGACTTTGAGGCCCTGCCCGGCGTCGTGGGGGTCGAGTCAGGCTACACCGCCGGCAAAACGACTAATCCCACTTACGAGTCGGTCAGTGCGGGCCACACCGGCCACACCGAGGCTGTGCGCGTAATCTACGACCCGGCCAAGGTGACCTACCCGCAACTGGTGGACTACTTTTGGCGCCACATCGATCCCACGGTCAAAGACAGGCAGTTCTGCGATGTGGGCAGCCAGTACCGCAGCGGCATTTACTGGGGCAACGAGGCCGAGCGCAAGGTGGCCGAGAGCAGCCGCGATGCGCTGATCAAGAGCGGGCGCTTCAAGACCATCCACACCGAGCTGGCCGGCGCAACCCCCTTTTACCTGGCGGAGGAGTACCACCAGGACTATTACAAAAAAAACTCGGTGCGCTACAGCTACTACCGCCTGTCGTGCGGGCGCGATGCCCGGGTGAAGGAACTCTGGAAATAAGCCCGCAATGCACAGCCCCCTGGGCGGGGCTGACGCGAATGCTATAATTTTAGAATACATAAACGCAAGCAATACGCCGTCCAGAGACTCATTTGACCATTATTTATAAGCAAAAGCCTTGTCCACCGCCCCGCAGTCTTTTCCATGCCCGAAGCCACTCACTTTTACGAACCCCGCCACGGCCACGGGTTGCCGCACGACCCGTTCAACGCCATCGTCGGGCCGCGCCCGATCGGCTGGATCTCCACCCGCAGCGCCAGCGGGGCAGTGAATCTCGCGCCCTACAGCTTTTTCAACGCCTTCAACTACACCCCGCCCATCGTCGGGTTTGCCAGCATTGGCTACAAGGACACAGTGCGCAACGCCGAGCAAACCGGCGAGTTTGCCTGGAACCTGGTCACGCGCCCCTTGGCAGAGGCAATGAATCAGACCTGCGCTGCCGTGCCGCCGGAGGTGGATGAGTTCACCCTGGCGGGGCTCACCCCGGTGGCCTGCCGGCTGATCGCCGTGCCCCGGGTGCTGGAAAGTCCGGTGTCTTTTGAGTGCCGCTGCACGCAGATCATCCAGCTCCAGGGCGCCAGTGGCGAGCAGGTGCCCACGTGGCTGGTGCTGGGCGAGGTGGTGGCTGTGCATATTGCGCAGGCGTTGTTGAAAGACGGTATTTACGACACGGCCGCTGCAGGCCATGTGCTGCGAGGCGGCGGCCCGGCAGACTACTTTACGGTAGGCCCCGAGCAACTTTTTCACATGCGCCGCCCCGCCTGAAGCCACCTGCCCGGCTGCAGGCCGGGCCAGATTCATGGTGCATGATCAACCCCATGGACTTACACACAAGAGCAGCTTGCGCATGAACACGCCCACCCCAGCGGGCTCCTCCGGACCCCGGTTCACGCCCGGCTTCATGGTCTTGCACGGCAACCGCCTGGAAGACCTGCGTGACCTGCTGACCCAGTTCGTCCAATCTCAACCCCTGCCGCCTTTGGTCGCGGAGGTGATTCTGGTGCAAAGCAACGGCATGAAGCACTGGCTTGAGATGGCGCTGGCCGACGATGGCGCTTTAGGCATTTGCGCCGCGACCCGGCTGGAGCTGCCCAGCGGCTACCTGTGGCAGGTCTACCGCAGCGTGCTGGGCGCGAATGCGGTGCCGCAGCACATGCCCTTTGACAAAAGCAGCCTGATCTGGCGCCTGGTGCGGCTCTTGCCTGCGCTCGCGGCCAGCAACCCCATGTATGCGCCACTGGCCCGCTACCTCGGTGAGTACACCGACGGTCGCAAGCTCTACCAGTTGGCCCTGCAAGTGGCCGATGTGCTGGACGGCTACCAAAGCTACCGGGCTGACTGGCTGAGTGACTGGGCCCAAGGCGAGGCCGGACACGACATCTTGCGCAACCACCGGGGCGAGCCAAGTGTGCTGGACGCTGCCCACGCGTGGCAGGCCCAGCTGTGGCGCGACCTTCGTGCCGATATCGGCCCCGAGCTGGCGGAGGCATCGCGCGCCAGTGTGCACGCCCAATTCATGACCCAACTCAAAGCGCAAGTCGCGCACAGCCAGGCTACAGGCGAGCGCGTGCCGGGCCTCCCCCCCCGCCTGGTGGTGTTTGGCATCTCATCCCTGCCCATGCAAACTGTGGAAGCCCTGGCGGAGCTGGGCCAGGTCTGCCAGGTGCTGATGCTGGTGCAAAACCCGTGTCAATATTTTTGGGGTGACATCGTCGAAGGCCACGACCAGCTGCGCGTCCAGGTGAGGCGCCGCCAAACTGCCAAGCCCATGGAAACAGGGCCTATGGACACGGGCGC
>CAZBKX010000425.1:0-2855 GCA_964492535.1 uncultured Rhodoferax sp.
ACCGCCAAGGTGGACGCCGAGTTGGCAGTGCAAGCCGGCCCGCAACTGGTGGTGCCCGTGCTCAACGCCCGCTACGCGCTGAACGCAGCCAACGCCCGCTGGGGCAGTTTGTATGACGCGCTGTATGGCACGGATGTGATCAGCGAAGCCAAAGGCTGCGAAAAGGTCACCAAGAAAGGCGGCTACAACCCCAAGCGCGGCGCCAAGGTCATTGAATACGCGCGCCACGTGCTGGACCGCACCGCGCCCCTGCGCAAAGGTTCGCACATTGACTCGGTCGGCTACCGCATCAAGGGCGGCAAACTCACCGTCAAACTGGCTGACGGCTCCAACACCAGCCTGGCCAACCCCGAGCAGTTCATCGGCTTCCAGGGCGAAGAAAAAGCGCCCTCCTCCGTATTGCTGCAGCACAACGGCCTGCACCTGGACATCATCATCAACCGCGCTACCGCCATTGGCGCCACCGACCCCGCAGGCGTGGCCGACCTGGTGCTGGAAGCAGCCCTCTCCACCATCCTCGACCTCGAAGACTCCGTGGCCGTGGTGGACGCCGACGACAAAGTGCTGGCCTACAGCAACTGGCTCGGCATCCTGCAAGGCACGCTGGTCGAGAGCTTTGAGAAGGGCGGCCAGACGCTGACCCGTGGCCTGAACGCGGATCGCGTCTACACCCCTGCCAGCGGCACGGGCAAAAAAGTGGTCTTGCATGGCCGCTCGCTGATGTTCCTGCGCAACGTGGGTCACCTCATGACCAACCCGGCCATTCTGTACACCGACAAGGCAGGTGCCGTGCGCGAGATTCCCGAAGGCATCATGGACGCCGTGGTCACCACCACTATTGCCATGCACGACCTGAAGCGCACCGCCAAAGACGCGATTCGCAACTCCCGCAAGGGGTCGGTCTACATCGTCAAGCCCAAAATGCACGGCCCGGCCGAAGTGGCGTTTGCTGCCGAGCTGTTCAGCCGCGTCGAGAAGATGCTGGGCTTGGAGGACAGCACCGTCAAACTCGGCATCATGGACGAAGAGCGCCGCACCAGCGTCAACCTGAAAGCCTGCATTGAAGCCGCCACCAGCCGTGTGGCCTTCATCAACACCGGCTTCCTAGACCGCACCGGCGACGAGATGCACACCGCCATGCAAGCGGGCCCCATGATCCGCAAGGGCGACATGAAAACCAGCGCCTGGATTCAAAGCTACGAGCGCAACAACGTGCTGGTGGGCCTTCAGTGCGGTCTGCGCGGCAAGGCGCAAATCGGCAAAGGCATGTGGGCCATGCCTGACCTGATGAAAGCCATGCTGGAGCAAAAGATTGCCCACCCCAAGGCCGGAGCCAACACCGCTTGGGTCCCCAGCCCGACTGGCGCCACCCTGCACGCCCTGCACTACCACCAGGTGCTGGTCAAAGACGTGCAGAAAGCACTGGAAAAAGTCAACGCCGACAAAGAGCGCGATGTGCTGTTGACCGGCCTCTTGACCATTCCCGTCACCACCACCCCCAACTGGTCTGACGCTGAAAAGCAGCAAGAGCTAGACAACAACGCCCAGGGTATTCTGGGCTACGTGGTGCGCTGGATCGACCAGGGTGTGGGCTGCTCCAAGGTGCCTGACATCCACAACGTGGGCCTGATGGAAGACCGCGCAACCCTGCGAATCTCCAGCCAGCACATGGCCAACTGGCTCTTGCATGGCGTGGTGTCAAAAGCCCAGGTGACCGAGACCTTTGAGCGCATGGCCGCCGTGGTGGACGGCCAAAACGCCAACGACCCGCTGTACCAGCCCATGGCTGGTCACTTTGACACCAGCATGGCCTACATGGCCGCCACCGATCTGGTGTTCAAAGGCTTGGCGCAACCCAGCGGCTACACCGAGCCTTTGCTGCACGCGTGGCGCTTGAAGGTGAAGGCAGCTTCGATGGCGGCCGTGGTGGAGCCGGTGGTTGCGGACGCAGCAGCAGTTTGATTTTTGCTATGCAAATTGAATGAGCATGCCAAATAAATACGCCGGCTAGCGGCTTATTTGGCATAAATAGTCATCAAACGGCACCTTCGGGTGCCGTTTCTGCTTTGGTGAGCTTGAAAAGGCCTCTTTTTTAAATTCGACTTGCACTCTCGAATGACAAATAGTCAATCAACCGCTTGTCTTCAGTTACCTGATCATGTGGCACCAACAAATATTTCCAAGGCTTGGCACCCGAAGTGCGTGAATGACCTGATGCATATTTGCACCACAAAGCGCCCGCATCAGCTTTGGCCTTGACATCTTCCGCACCCAACTCATTGCGCGCTTTGGTCTCAATCATCAACAAGTGGTGCGCCGTCTCAGCCACGAAGTCAGGCACATACTCCGGCTGCTCCACGCCCAGCTTATAGAACAGCTGAAACTGACCCTTGGCAGGCTTAAACCACTTATCGGCATCGCGCTCCAGAATTACCGTAAAGCGCCGTTCAGTGTCCGAGTCAAACTTTTGCAGCGGATACAAACAACGTGAAAAGTGCCCAAACACCATCTGCTTGATACGGCTGGGCTCATCTACCGTGTCGCGGTAATCGCGCACTGGCTGGCCAGCGTCCACGGTGTAAGTGGGCTCCTTCAGCGTGGTGAAGCCGCGCCGCACTTCCACTGCATATTCGGTGGCCGACTCATAAAAGTGGCCCATCATCTGCGCATGGATGTTGTTTGCAATCAGCTGCCGGTCCAAGTCCAGCACGTTGCGCACCTCGTCAGCCTCTGGCAGATAACTTTTCAGGTGCGCCACCATTTGTCCGGCCAGGTCGTACAGCAGGCTGGCCTGTGTGAAATAGTCAATGTCATCAAACTCAACCAGCGCGTGGACGATGTAGTCCTCCAGCCGC
>CAZBKX010000426.1:0-3085 GCA_964492535.1 uncultured Rhodoferax sp.
CTTGAACAACAAGTGCTCCAGCAGATGCGCCATGCCGGTTTCGCCATAGTTCTCGTGTTTGCTGCCGACCCGGTAGGTCACGTTGACCGTGGTTGTGGGCTTGCTGTCGTCCTGAATCAGCAGCACTTGCAGGCCATTGGCCAAGCGGTACTCGTCAACGCCTTCCACCGAGGTGACCCGGTTCATGCCGTTGGGCAGCGGCTGGGCCATCCCCGCTGACGGGGCGCCGGCCACCAGGCTGAGGGTCAATACGGTGGCCAATATGTACGATGCGCGCATCTGTGTCGCTCCTCTGGAGAATGTCTGAAGCGACTGATCTTAGAGGAGCCTGCTTAAGCGCATCGGCCCCATGGACATGCGCAGACGCCGACCTGGCGGGCCTGCCGCCTTCTGGGCTGGTGGCGGCGCAATCGGCGCCGCCCAACGCGGCTTGCCGGCAGGCCACCTTGCACGGCTGCGCCCGTTATGCCGACTACGAACTGGTGGACCGCATGGCCGGCCGGCTCGGTGCCGTCCCCGACCTGCCGACCCAGGTCTGGGAGCCCGCCAAGGCGCAAGCCGCAGCCGATCGCGAGGCCCTGCTCGCCATGGCCCGCTCGCTGGGTGAACCCGAAGAGATTTCGGCCTGGGACTGGCGTTACCTGGCCCAAAAAGCACGCCAGGCCCGCTACAAGCCTGGACGATGCCGGGGTCAAGCCCTACTTCGCGCTGGACAACATGATCAACGCCATGTTTGACTGGACCCAGCGCCTGTTTGGCATCCGGTTTATCGAGCAGACTGGCCACACACTGCACTATCCGGATACACACCTGTGGGAGGTTCGCAGCCCCGGCGACGCTGGTGGGCCTGTTCATGGGTGACAACTAAGCCCGCCCCACCAAACGCAGCGGGGCGTGGATGGACGTGTTTCGCAGCCAGTCGGGGTAAGTGGGTGGCACCTGGCCGATCGTCATCAACAACAATAATGTCGCCAAAGCCACGCCCACACTCCTGAGCTTCTATGACGTGCGCACCCTGTTTCATGAGTTTGGCCATGGTCTGCACGGTTTGCTCTCCATGGCCCGCTTTGAGCGTCTGGCGGGTACGCGGGTCTTGCGCGACTATGTGGAATTGCCCTCGAAATTGTTTGAAAACTGGGCCGAAGAAGCCGAAGTGCTCACGCGCCATGCTCGCCACCACGTCACCGGTGAAGTGATTCCAGACGACCTGCTGGCCAAGCTCAGCGCGGCGCGCCTGTTTGACCAGGCTTGGGAAGCCGTGCAGTACATCGGCCCCGCGCTCATCGACATGGCCTTGCACTCGCTCCCCAATGGCACGCCGGTGGACATTGCCGAATTGGAGGCGGCGCAGAACCGCTTGCTGGGCGTGCCGCCCGACATTGGGCAGCGCCACCACCTGTCGCATTTTCAGCGTCTGTTCTCAGGGCCGGCTATGCCCCAGGGTACTGCGTCTACATGTGGGCTGAGGTGCTGGAGACCGATGGCCTTGGTGCGTTCACCGAGGCCGGCGACCCGTTTGATCCCGTCATTGCCGAGCGCCTGCTGCGCCACGCGCACAGTGCCGGCAACCCCCGGGAGCCTGCAGCGGCGTTCCGGGCGTTTCGCGGCCGCGACCCGCAAGTGGCACCCATGCTCAGGATCCGGCGCAGGTTGCTGGCGCAGGTTGGAGGGGTGTGTGCGCGATTAACGGTAAAACGCTTCCACCCGGCCCTTGAGTTTGATCAGGAGGGGCTTGCCCTTGCGGTCCAGGGTTTTGCCGGCGGGCACCTTGATCCAGCCTTCGCTGACACAGTATTCCTCCACATTGAAGCGCTCCTGGTCATTGAACCGGATGCCAATGTCGTGCTCGAACACAGCCGCCACGTGGTGAGGGCTGCGTGCATCGCTGGAGAGGTGGTCCGGCAGCGCGGGGCGGGTAGGCGACGAGGTGGTTTCAGTCATGGTGCTCTTGTGTTTCAAATGGGTGATGAAGCACCGATTTTCCATGATTTGGTGCCTCACCTATCGGGCTGGCCGCAGCCGCCCCAGTTGTCCAGCATCGTCCCAAGCCATTGCCGAAACACCGTCACCGCCGGGCGTTCGTCGTCACGCTCGGGCGTCACCAGGTAATACGACCGCTCGCCTTTTAACGCCTGGGTGCAGGCCACGACCAGCTCGCCCCGGGCCAGCTCGGCCTCAATCAGCAGTCGGGGCACCAGCGCCAGGCCCAGCCCGTGGGCCGCAGCTTCGGCGGTCATGGAGAAAAGCTCGTAACGCGGGCCGGACAGGGCCAGCGGCGCGCTGGTGACGCCCATGGCCTCAAACCATTGGCGCCAAGCGCCCGGGCGCGTGCTTTGCTGCAGCAGGGGCAGCCTGGAGATGGCCTCGGGGCTCAGGCTGGGTTGGGTGCCCAGGTAGTGCGGGCTGCAGACCGGCACCACATCCTCGTTGAGCAGCTTGAGCGCGCGGGTGCCCGCCCACTCATTCACCTGGGTCTGGGTGCCTGCGTACAGCGCGCCGTCAAAGGGTGTGTCGGTGAACATGAAGGGGCGCGTGCGGGTCTCGATGTGCACGGTAATGTCCGGGTGCAGGGTCTTGAGCGCCGACAGCCGCGGAATCAGCCAGCGGGTGGCAAAGGTGGGTACTGCCGCCAGGTGCAGGGTGCTGGCCCGGCTCTGGGTAGACATGAGGTCCAGCGTGTCCTGCTCCAGTCCTTGCAGGCGCGGCGTCACGGTCAGGGCGTAGTCGGCGCCCCGCTCGGTGAGCGCCACGCCATGGCGGGTGCGCCGAAACAGCGTCACGCCCACAAATTCTTCGAGCGAGGTGATCTGGCGCGACACCGCGCCCTGGGTCATGGCCAGCTCTTGTGCCGCCCGGGTGTAGCTTTCGTGCCGGGCGGCAGCTTCAAAGCAGGCCAGGGCCTGAAGGGAGGGGATTTTTCTGCGCATGGTGTGTGCAATGTACACAAGCAGCCTGGGCGAAGACAGTGGTATCGCGCTATCCAATGGATAAGCCAGGTCCGAGTGAACGATAAAACTCGAAGCTCATCTTTCAATCCTGGTTGTCTGCTGCAGGCGTGCCAGTCCAATTGCATGAGATGCCGTTG
>CAZBKX010000427.1:0-6636 GCA_964492535.1 uncultured Rhodoferax sp.
CGAGGAGAATCTGGCGATCGCGATTGGCCGCGGTGGTCAAAATGTGCGTCTGGCGTCAGAACTGACGGGCTGGAAAATCAACATCCTCGACGCTGCAGAGTCAGCTCAAAAACAAGCTGATGAAACCGATTCGGGCCGCAAGCTTTTCATGGAAAAGCTGGATGTCGACGAAGAAATCGCAGATATGTTGATTGCAGAAGGATTCACCAGCCTGGAGCAAGTGGCCTACGTCCCAATGGAAGAAATGCTCGAGATCGAGAGCTTTGATGAAGACATGGCCAACGAGTTGCGCACCCGGGCCAAGGATGCGTTGTTGACGATGGAAATCGCCAATGAAGAGAGTGTTGAAGAGGCATCGCTGGACCTGCGCGACCTTGAAGGACTCACCCCCGAACTGATCGGCAAACTGGCAGATGGCGGCGTTCACACACGTGACGAGCTTGCTGACCTGGCCGTTGACGAACTCACAGAAATCACCGGCCAGTCTGCGGACGAGGCCAAGACCTTGATCATGAAAGCGCGCGCACATTGGTTCTCCAATGACGCCGCTTCTCAAGAGTAATGGTCATGAAAGGTTACAGAACAAATGTCCAGTACGACCGTAGCAGAGTTTGCAAGTGAACTCAAAAAATCAACCGATACGCTGCTTGAGCAGTTGAAATCGGCGGGAGTGGCCAAAACGGCGGCTTCTGACAAGCTGACAGACGCTGACAAGCAGCATCTGTTGAGCTATCTCCAGGCCAGCCACGGCACGCCCAGTCCTGAGCGCAGAAAGATTACATTGGTCAAAAAGTCGACCAGCGAAATCAAGCAGGCTGATGCCAGCGGGAAGGCCCGCACGATTCAGGTGGAGGTGCGCAAAAAGCGGACCTTCGTCAGGCGTGATGATGGCGTCGAAGTGGCGGTCGAGTCGTCTGCGTCCGAACAGGAACTTGACACTGAATCCCAGGCCGAGAACGCCGAGCTGGCGCGCCGTGAAGAAGACGCCCGTCGTCAGGCTGAATTGATCCGCGTGCAGGAAGAAGAACTGACCGAGCGCAGGCGTAAACGCGAAGAGCAGGAGATGCGTGCGCGTGAAGTTGCTGCGATGGCCGCTGAACAAGCTGCCCAGCAGGCGGCAGCCCAGGATTTGGCTGAAAAGGCCGAGCAGGCACGCCGCCAAGACCCCGTCGCGCAAGCGCAAGAAGCCATGGATAAAAATGCGGCCAAAGTGGCTGAAGCCGCCGAGAAGGCCGACGCTGCTGCCAAGGCGCAGTTGCTCGCCCGCGAAAAAGAAGCTGCTGACTCGAAGGCGCGCGCCGCTGAGGACGTTGCGCGAGCCGCTGATCTGGGGGATCGCAGGCGCAAAGCTGAAGCTGAAGCTGCTGCGATTCGACTGATGATGTCGTCACCGGGCAAAAAAGCGCCGGTACCCAAGAAGCCGGAAGAAGTCAAACCTGATCCAGCCAAGGCCGGTATCAAAGGCACACTGCACAAGCCGGCCCCGGGTGCCGTGGTGGCCAAGCCAGCCAAACCAGGTGCTCCTGGCACGGCGGCACCTGCCGCTCCCGGCGCTGGCAAGGAAGTCAAATCTGCCAAGCTCTCCAGCAGCTGGGCGGGCGACCCCAAGAAGAAGGGCGCCATCCCGACCCGCGGCGCCACAGGTGCTCCTGCAGGCCGTGGCACCAACTGGCGCGCCCCGCCGCGCGGTGGCCGACGGGGCAGCAATGACCGTGATCGCAGTGATAACCATGAACAAGCGGCACCGGTTGAAGCGCGCGTTATTGAAGTCCACGTTCCAGAAACCATCACGGTTGCCGAATTGGCGCACAAGATGGCTGTGAAGGCTTCGGAGGTGATCAAACACCTGATGAAGCTGGGTCAGATGGTTACCATCAACCAGCCTCTGGACCAAGACACCGCCATGATTCTGGTGGAAGAAATGGGTCACAAAGCCATCGTGGCGGCGCTGGATGATCCAGAAGCCTTCACCGATGACGAAGTGTCACAACAACAGTCGGAATCGTTGCCCCGCGCGCCGGTGGTCACTGTGATGGGCCACGTGGACCACGGCAAGACCTCGCTGCTGGATTACATCCGGACTGCCAAAGTGGCTTCGGCAGAGGCCGGTGGTATCACCCAGCATATTGGCGCCTACCACGTCGAGACACCACGCGGCATGATCTCGTTCCTGGATACGCCGGGGCACGAAGCCTTTACGGCGATGCGTGCCCGGGGTGCCAAGGCCACGGACATCGTGATTTTGGTGGTGGCTGCCGATGACGGCGTGATGCCGCAAACCAAAGAGGCTATCAAGCACGCCAAGGCGGCTGGTGTTCCGATCGTGGTGGCGATCAACAAGATTGACAAGCCCGATGCCAACCCCGAGCGCGTGAAGAACGAACTGGTGGTGGAAGAGGTGGTTCCTGAAGAGTTCGGTGGTGACTCACCTTTCGTCACTGTGTCTGCCAAGACGGGTCAAGGCATCGATGACTTGCTGGAGCAAGTGCTCTTGCAAGCCGAGGTGCTGGAATTGCGTGCGCCTGTTGATGCCATGGCCAAAGGCCTGGTGATCGAGGCGCAACTGGACAAGGGCCGTGGCCCTGTGGCGACCGTGCTGGTGCAAAGCGGTACTCTCAAGACCGGCGATATTGTCTTGGCGGGCTCGACTTACGGTCGGGTGCGCGCCATGTTGGACGAGAACGGCAAGACCATCAAGACGGCGGGTCCTTCGATCCCGGTCGAGATTCAGGGCTTGACCGAGGTTCCGGCGGCGGGTGACGAATTCATGGTGATGTCTGACGAGCGTCGGGCCCGTGAGATTGCCACTTACCGTGCAGGCAAGTTCCGCCACACCAAGCTGGCCAAACAACAGGCAGCCAAGCTGGAGAACATGTTTACGGACATGGCTGCCGGCGCGGTCAAGATGGTGCCCATCATCATCAAGGCTGACGTGCAGGGCTCCCAAGAGGCGCTTGCGCAGTCCTTGCTCAAGCTGTCCACAGACGAAGTCAAGGTTCAGTTGGTCTACACCGCGGTTGGCGCGATCAGCGAGTCGGATGTGAATCTGGCCATCGCCTCCAAGGTGGTCATCATTGGTTTCAACACCCGTGCCGATGCCGGTGCGCGAAAACTGGCCGAGAACAACGGCGTTGACATTCGGTATTACGACATCATTTATGACGCCGTCGACGAACTCAAACTGGCGATGTCGGGCATGCTGACACCGGATAAAAAAGAAGAAATCATCGGTACGGCCGAGATCCGTCAAGTGTTCAAAGTATCCAAGATCGGCTCCATTGCCGGCTGTATGGTCACTGCAGGTGTGGTCCGCCGGGCTGCCCGTCTTCGGTTGCTGCGCGAAAATCTGGTTATTTTCACGGGCGAACTCGAATCGCTCAAGCGTTTCAAGGACGATGCGAAAGAGGTCAAAGAGGGCTTCGAATGCGGTTTGAATATCAAGAACTACAACGAAATCCAGGCCGGCGACGTGCTGGAGTTCTTTGAGATTCGTGAAATCGCCCGCACGCTGTGATGGACTTGATCTAAATCGTGCGCAAAAAATCCAATACACCTAACCGCAGCTTCAAGGTCGCCGATCAGATCCAGCGCGATCTGACCGAGCTGATTGCGCGTGAGCTGAAAGACCCGCGCGTGGGTATGGTGACCATCCAGGGCGTGGAGGTCACGCCGGATTACGCACACGCCAAAGTCTTCTTCAGCCTGCTGACTGGCGATGCCAAGGCCTGCAGCGAGGGTCTGAACCAGGCTGCCGGCTTTTTGCGGGCGGGCTTGTTCAAGCGGCTTCACATTCACACCGTGCCGACTTTGCATTTTGTGTTTGATCAGACGACCGAGAAGGCGGCGGACATGAATGCTTTGATTGCGCGGGCGGTAGCATCCCGCTCGAAAGAGGATTAAACGATGAATGCGCCACGTGCACGGGTTGCAAGGCGCCCCGTGCATGGGGTGCTATTGCTGGACAAGCCATTGGGCTGGTCCAGCAACGACGCCCTCCAAAAAGTCAAATGGTTATTGCGGGCGGAGAAGGCGGGCCACACAGGAACGCTTGATCCGCTGGCTACCGGGGTGCTCCCCTTGTGTTTTGGTGCTGCCACCAAATTTAGCCAACTCCAGCTGGACGCTGACAAGACCTACGAGGCAACAGCCCGTTTGGGTGTCAAAACCAGCACTGCAGATGCAGAGGGTGACGTCATAGAAGAGCGTCCGGTCCGTGTGACTGAAGCTGATATTGCGCCGGTGGTGGCGCGCTACAGCGGCCTGATCCGGCAGTTGCCGCCGATGCACAGCGCCTTGAAGAAAGATGGCAAGGCGCTTTATGAATACGCGCGTGCAGGTGTTGAGGTTGAGCGAGAAGCGCGTGAAGTCACTATTCATCAGCTAAAAGTGACTCTAGCCGTCATGATAAAAGGGTCT
This sequence comes from uncultured Rhodoferax sp., assembly GCA_964492535.1. Lineage (GTDB taxonomy): Bacteria > Pseudomonadota > Gammaproteobacteria > Burkholderiales > Burkholderiaceae_C > Rhodoferax. The sequence continues at coordinate 4,417 of CAZBKX010000427.1, forward strand.
GAAGCTATTAAAATGATAGTTAGGTGCAGCAAGGGTACTTACATTCGGACCCTGGGAGAAGATATTGGTGAAGCACTGGGGTGCGGTGCGCACTTGAGCGCGCTGCGTCGCCTGGAAACAGGTGGCTTTGATGTCTCCCGCTGCGTCACCCTGGAGGCTCTGGAGGCCATGACCGAAGAGCAGCGTTTGAAGTGCCTGATGCCCGTGGACTCGCTCTTGCGAGAACACACGGTTGTCACGCTGGACAGTCAGAATGCGGGTCGTTTCCTGAGCGGTGTGCGCCGCAGGGGGGCCTGGGCAGATGATGAGAAGGTTGTCGTTTACGGCGCCGAACCTCACGCCTTGCTGGGATCGGCGCACGTCAAGGGCGGTGAATTGATACCGGGGCGGCTGTTAAGCCCTGTTGAAATTGAGCAAATAGTGGGTGGCTTGGCCGCAAACACCCCGACCACAGAGTTTGAAAAGATTTAAGAGAAAGCAACCATGAGCATTAAACAAATCCGCAATATTGCGATCATCGCCCACGTCGACCATGGCAAGACCACGATGGTCGATCAATTGCTGCGTCAGTCCGGCACCTTCGCTGAACACGAAAAAGTCGTGGACACCGTGATGGACAACAACGCGATTGAAAAAGAACGTGGCATCACGATTTTGGCCAAAAACTGTGCCGTGACTTGGGAAGGCACCCACATCAATATCGTTGATACCCCCGGACACGCGGACTTCGGCGGCGAAGTGGAGCGAGCCTTGTCCATGGTGGACGGCGTGGTGCTGCTGATTGATGCGCAAGAAGGTCCCATGCCCCAGACCCGCTTTGTGACCAAGAAGGCTCTCGCCCTTGGTTTGAAGCCTATTCTGGTGGTGAACAAGGTGGACAAGCCAGGTGCGCGTCCTGATTTTGTGGTGAACGCTGCGTTTGACCTGTTTGACAAGCTCGGCGCGACCGACGAGCAGCTCGACTTCCCCGTGGTGTATGCCTCCGGCATCAACGGTTGGTCCTCGCTTGTTGAGGGTGAGCAGGGTGAGCAGTGGGGGCCCGACATGTCGGCGCTCTTCAACACGGTGCTCAAGCACGTTCCCCCGCAAAAGGGTGACCCTGCGGCTCCATTGCAGTTGCAGATCTCTGCGCTCGACTTTTCGACCTTTGTAGGCCGCATTGGTGTGGGCCGTATCAGCCAGGGCACGATCCGCCCAATGATGGACGTGGTGGTCATGGAAGGCCCGAACGGCAAGCCTGTCAAGGGTCGTATCAACCAAGTGCTGACATTCCAGGGCCTGGAGCGCGTGCAGTCGCTGGAAGCTGGCCCCGGAGAAATTGTGCTGATCAATGGGTTGAGCGACATCGGCATTGGCGTGACCATTACTGACCCGGTCAACCCAACTCCGCTGCCCATGCTGAAGGTAGATGAGCCTACCTTGACCATGAACTTTTGTGTCAACACCAGTCCGCTGGCGGGTCGTGAAGGCAAATATGTCACCAGCCGTCAAATCTGGGACCGCTTGCAAAAAGAACTGCAACACAACGTGGCGCTGCGCGTCAAGGAGACCGATGAAGAAGGTATCTTTGAGGTTATGGGTCGCGGTGAGTTGCACTTGACCATTTTGCTGGAGAACATGCGCCGCGAAGGGTTTGAGATGGCTGTCTCCAAGCCTCGCGTGGTCATGAAAGACGTGAACGGTGAGAAGCACGAGCCGATCGAGTTGGTCACCGCCGACATCGAGGAGCAGCACCAGGGCGGCGTGATGCAGGCCTTGGGTGAGCGCAAGGGTGACCTGGTCAATATGGAGCCGGACGGCCGTGGTCGGGTTCGCCTAGAGTACCGCATTCCTGCACGGGGTCTGATTGGTTTCACCAATGAATTCCTGAATTTGACGCGTGGCAGTGGCTTGATCTCCAACATCTTTGATAGCTACGAGCCGCACAAAGGTGAGATCGGTGGCCGCAAAAATGGCGTGTTGATCTCCATGGACGCAGGCGAAATTTTCACCTATGCTCTGGGCAAGCTCGATGACCGTGGCCGCATGTTCGTGAAGCCCAACGATCCGGTGTATGAAGGCATGATTGTGGGTATCCACAGCCGTGACAACGATCTGGTCGTCAACGCCACGCGCACCAAGCAGCTCACCAACTTCCGTGTGTCGGGCAAGGAAGATGTAGCCAAAATCACGCCTCCAATTGAATGCACCCTGGAATACGGTGTGGAATTCATCGAAGAC
>CAZBKX010000428.1:0-6233 GCA_964492535.1 uncultured Rhodoferax sp.
AGGATGCGACCCGTTCCGTCGAGCTCCACATCCATGGCATTACCCAGAAAAATACGTTTCCACCACTGCGCCGACATGGGAAGTGCAGCAATGCGCTCACGGAATGTCTCCCACTCCGGGCGGGGAAACACCATCAGGCAACCATGCGGATGCTTGGTGAGCGTCAGTTGGCCGGAGGCGGTGGCCGTCAGGACGTCACGGTGCCGGGTCGGCACAGACAGCCGCCCCTTCGCATCCAGACTTAACGATGACGCCCCTTGAAACACAGCAGCACACTCTCTTTTGGTGAAAATACAAAAAAATGGAAGTAAAAATGCACTTCTCACCACTTAATTGCACTTTTTTGCACTGTATCAGCAAATACACTTCACGCAAGCCCGCTTGCAACAAATTTTTTCAATGAAATCAAGTACTTAGAAACGATTGCGAAAGTCAATTTCAGCAAAAAAACGTTAAAAATTAAGCACTTAGCTCGTCTTGTGAAAGTAACGCGTGAAGGCTTTTCACGCTCCGTCACACCCTATTACAGGATGTAACGCGAGAGGTCTTCGTCCCGGCTCAGCTCCCCCAGCCGGGCGTCCACGTAGGCTGCATCGATCTGGATCGTCTGGCCGGCGAGCTTGGCCGCATCAAAACTCACCTCGTCGAGCAAGCGCTCCATGACCGTGGACAAACGCCGGGCGCCAATATTCTCAGTCCGCTCATTCACATCAAACGCAATATGGGCCAAGCGGGTAATGCCCTCGTCCATAAACTCGACATGCACGTTTTCGGTAGCCAGAAGCGCCTGGTATTGCTTGACCAGTGAGGCATGGGTTTGCGTCAGGATCGCCACAAAATCCTGGACTGACAAGGACTGCAACTCCACCCGAATCGGAAACCGCCCCTGTAACTCAGGAATCAGATCGCTGGGCTTGCTCAGGTGAAAGGCCCCTGAGGCAATAAACAGGATGTGATCTGTCTTGACCATGCCGTATTTGGTGGAAACCGTCGTGCCCTCGACCAGCGGCAGCAGGTCCCGCTGAACGCCCTGGCGGGAAACCTCAGAGCCGCTACCCTCACTGCGCGACGTGACCTTGTCAATCTCGTCGATGAACACGATGCCGTTCTGCTCCAGTATGTGTAGCGCCTGGGTCTTGATCTCATCCTCATTGACCAGCTTGGTGGCCTCTTCTTCGACGAGCAACTTCAGGGCCTCGGCGATCTTGAGCTTGCGGGTTTGTCGTTTTTGCTGTCCCATCTGGCCAAACATGCCGCGCAATTGCTCGGTCATTTCCTCCATGCCGGCTGGCCCCATGATCTCCAACTGCGGTGCCGACTGCGCCACGTCGATCTCGACTTCCCGGTCGGCCAGTTGGCCTTCACGCAGCTTCTTGCGAAAAGTCTGACGTGCTGTGCTCTCAGGCTCACCCGCCAAGGCGGCACCAAAGTCACCACGTGGTGGGGGAATCAGGATGTCGAGCACCCGCTCTTCGGCTGCGTCTTCTGCGCGGGCACGCACCTTTTTCATCTCGGCCACGCGGGTCTGCTTGACGGCAATGTCCGCCAAGTCACGAATAATGGCGTCCACATCCTTGCCCACATAACCCACTTCTGTGAACTTGGTCGCCTCCACCTTGATGAACGGCGCGTCGGCCAGCCGGGCCAAACGCCGGGCGATTTCGGTCTTGCCGACACCCGTGGGGCCAATCATCAGAATATTTTTGGGCGTGATCTCGGCGCGCAGGCCGGGCTCGACCTGCTGGCGGCGCCAGCGGTTGCGCAAGGCAATCGCCACGGCCCGCTTGGCCTGCTGCTGACCGACGATGTGCTTGTCGAGTTCGACAACAATTTCTTGTGGAGTCATGGACGACATGGTTTCAAAGGGTCTCAATAGTGTGATTCATGTTGGTGTAAATGCACAGTTCCCCGGCAATCTCCAATGATTTCTTGACAATTTCTGGTGCGGACAATTGTGTGTTGTGCAGCAACGCAATGGCTGCGGCCTGCGCATAGGCGCCGCCGGAACCAATCGTGACGATGCCGTTTTCCGGCTCCAGCACATCGCCATTGCCGGTAATGATGAGCGATGCCTCGCTGTCGGCTACCGCCAGCATGGCTTCCAGACGGCGCAACACCCGGTCCGTGCGCCAGTCTTTGGTCAGCTCAATGGCGGCACGAACCAAGTGGCCCTGGTGCTTCTCCAGCTTGGCTTCAAAGCGCTCAAACAAGGTGAAGGCATCGGCCGTGGCCCCGGCAAAACCCGCCAGCACTTTGCCGTGATAGAGCTTGCGCACCTTGCGGGCCGTTCCCTTGACCACAATGTTGCCCAAGGTAACCTGGCCATCGCCCCCGATTGCAACCGAATAACCCTCAGGCGTCTTGCGACGCACGCTGATGATGGTGGTGCCGTGAAATTGTTCCATAAATGATGTAGTTTGGGTCGTCCAGAGCAATCACACACACTGACTGGAGAGCCGGTTCGCTTAAAGTTGCGGATGAATGACGGTCGGTCAGGTGTTGCGCACCACCACTCGGGCGTGTTCGTTGATTCCGATCACATTGAAGAAGGCGGCCACGAGGCGCGGCACGTCACGAAACTGCACATGGCAGCCTTCAGTCTCGCGCATTGCCACCCAGTTCAGGATGCTGCCCGCTGCAGAAAAATCAACCCGGATCAGCCGGGAGCAGGAGATCACCAGCCGGTCGGCGCCTTTGAGGCCGACCTGCATGTCATCCAGCGCTTGGGCTGCATCTCCCAAAATCTCCCCACTGAGCTCCACGCAAGGCGCCGGCAGTGACTCTACGCCCGCGAGAACCGTGATGGCCTGGAAAAAGTCCGTTGTGGGGGTCCTGTCGGCCTCATCGCTGAGCCGGGAAATATCTGAAACCGGAGCCAAGACGCCGCCACAGTGGACCAACTCACACAGCGGGTCTTTCCAAGGGGGAGGAGACACCTCAAAAGTGACGCAATAGTCCAGCGCAGCCAACTCAAACTCGTCCTGCAAACGCAAGATACGCAAAGCGTCCAGTCGAAGGCGCCACCAATACGGATCTACCGACTTGTCGCCTGATGGGGTCAGGGCTCGCAGCGTGCCGTCCAGTGCCTCAAATCCAGCCATAGTCAATCGCACCGGCTCTGAACACCACCGGGTAAACAAGTCAGCCAGAAGCCTTGCCGCATCGGGCGTGATGGATTGCAGCTGGCTCCAGTGGAGCTGAAGGGGCACCGATGGCACGGCGGCACAGTCCAGTAGTTCTTGCATACTCACGACGTCCAGCGCCACGGGGCACTCCCAGACCACGGCCCGGTCCACTGGTGAGGCGGCTGGCTCCTGCCGCGTAGGCAATGGCATGATGCCGCCAAGCAAGTCCGGAAGAGAGAACCACGCAGGCGCTGACCGACCGAAGCGTATGGCGCAATCGATGGCGACACTGTCAAAACTCGACTGCTGCCCGGTTGCCCGGTACAGGTCAAACAAGGCTGCGGCCCAGCGGTCTGCTGATTCAGGCGCTGCGTCACTGCCCTGCAGCGCGCTGAGAAGCCCGGCCTCCGCGCCAGCGTCATCCCCATTGGCGAAGCGAATGGCGGCTTCTTCCAACTCCGGGTCCGCCTGCGCGTCGACCACATCCACCGAAAACAGATTGGAGGTGGAGGAATTAGTGGGGCCCGCGTCCAAGGGCGGTAGGGTGGGCCAGCTAAAGGCCGCCAAAGGTAGCGTACCCGCCGGTTCCACGCCCTTGGACGGGACCTGCTGGCCCATCTGCGTCGATGCGTCGTCCACGGTATACAGCGACTCCCAACCCGGACTCAATTTAGCGGCAAGCGTCGGCAAAAATACACTTTTTGCATCGGAGGCTCCATTGGCGAGCCGCTCTGGGGGCTGTGCCGACGGTGATGCTGACACGGAGCGGGGCTCGACAGGCTCCTGTCGCCCTTTCCACCACTGTTTGGACATCTGGGCTTCGATTTCGTCAATTTTCCGCAATGTCATGGCGCGCTCGCCCTGATTAGAGGCAATGCTGCTCTGGAAGAAAGACGGCCGGCTGGGCAGGCTCTGGTTGGGCGTGGGGACGTTGCGGCGCAACTTCCTCAAATAGTCGAATTCACGCCGGCGAACAAAGTCATTTTGACGCTTGCGCTCGATGATCTCTTTGAGTGCCGCCTTGCTGTAGCCACTGTCCTGCTCCACCTCGGCCTTGTCCAGGCCCGACCAGTTCGTGGTCGGATGGCGAACAAAATTCGCCATCTTGAAAAGCAAACCATTGCTATTGTCTTTAGTCGCCATGGATGAGGGCAGAGAAGGAGAGGTCAACGATCGGGTATCAATCCCCAAACATTTTCTGCTTGAGTTCCCGACGCTGCTGGGCTTCCAGACACAAATTGGCGGTTGGACGGGCCAACAACCGGCCAACACCAATGGATTCACCGGTCTCGTCGCAGTAACCGTAATCACCGGCATCGATCCGTTGAATGGACTGTTCGATTTTCTTCAACAGCTTGCGTTCCCGGTCGCGGGTCCGCAGTTCCAGGGCGTGCTCTTCTTCGATGGTCGCACGGTCTGCCGGATCGGGGACGACCACCGTGTCTTCCCGCAGGTGCTCGGTTGTTTCGCCCGCGCTGCTCAGGATGTCTTGCTTGATTTTGGTGAGTTTCAGACGGAAATAAGCCATCTGCGTGTCGTTCATGTACTCATCGTCGGGCATGGCGATGAGGTCTGCATCGGTCAACTGGTCAACGGGTTTGAGTTTCCAGTTATTGACCAGCTTGGGGTCTTTCTTCACCGCGGAAGCCAGGGGAGGAGCAATCAGTGGCGACTCCGTGGTCTGCATGAAACTGGCTTTGGCCGCCGTGGAAGCAACCGATTGCGCCATGGACGGAACCGTCAATTGAGCCAACCGGGACGAAGGACGGCCGGCCCGGGCAGGCGTCGAAGGGGAAGCCACGGGTACAGGCTCGGGGGCGGGCGCAGCCTTGGTCGTCGGGGTCGCGGCCTTGGCAATAGTGCCTGGCGCTACAGTGCGGGCCGCTTTGGGCTTGACTGCCACCGCTTCGGGTTTGCTGGCTTTTGCAGTTGTTGTTTTCACAGAGTCCTTTGATTTATCTTTGGCAGTCAAGCGGGTTGCCACATCCGCAACAGGCGCTGTCTCCAGCGTCTGAGCTACCAACACCTTCTTGGTCGCAGGCTTCGGCTTTGCAGCCTCGCTGTTGATATCGGGTGCTGCTTTGGATTTCGCGGTTGGAGCTTTCACTTTGGCCTCTCCCCAGGTTTTTCAGACGGGTGTGGTGCTTCAGCCTTGGAAGGCTTGATTTACGCGGTTGGTGGCGCGCGATTCTATCTGCTTGCCAAGCGCAACCCCTCATTTTTTAACAGCGGGCGGTCATTTGTCTTGATCACGACGCGTAGCTTACGTTAAACCAGCGACTGCTCCATGCCTTGCAAAAAGATATCTTTGGGCAAATCTATCCCAATGAACACCATTTTGCTGGTGCGTTGCTCGTCCGCAGCCCAGGCCGGCCCGAGGTCACTGCCCATCAACTGGTGCACGCCCTGAAAGATGACTTTTCGGTCGGTGCCCTGCATATTCAGGACGCCCTTATAGCGCAGCATGCGCGGGCCATAGATGTTCACAATGGCACCCAGAAAGTCCTCCAGCTTGGCGGGGTCGAATGCACGGTCTGACTTGAAGACAAAGCTCTTGACGTCATCGTCATGCGCATGGTGGCGCCCTGCCCCGTGCTGGTGGGACGGGTGATCACACGATTCCCCGGGCGCGTGGTCGTGGTGCGCGTGATCGTCGTGGCCGGCATGATCGTCCTTGAGAAAATCAGGATCAATGTCCAGCTTGGCATTGAGGTTGAAGCCGCGCAGGTCAAACACCTCGCCCAGGGCCACGTCACCAAAGTGCACCGCTTTTTGAGGCGCGCGCGGGTTCATGTGCTTCAGGCGGTGCATCAGCTCGTTCACTTCGTCGGGCGTCACGAGGTCGGACTTGCTGATGAAGATCTGGTCGGCGAAGCCGACCTGGCGGCGCGCCTCCTGGCGCGTGTCGAGCTGGCTGCCGGCGTGCTTGGCGTCGACCAGGGTCAGGATCGAATCGAGCAGGTAGCTCTCGGCGATCTCGTCGTCCATGAAGAAGGTCTGCGCCACGGGCCCGGGGTCGGCCAGGCCCGTGGTCTCGATCACCACACGCTCGAAGTCGAGTTCGCCCTTGCGGCGCTTTTCGGCCAGCGTCGTGAGGGTCGAGCGCAG
>CAZBKX010000429.1:0-1915 GCA_964492535.1 uncultured Rhodoferax sp.
GCCGCAAATTTGCACAGGAAGTAGGATTTTTGCCGCCGCCGGTGCATGTGCGCGACAACCTAGAGCTCAAGCCCAGTGGCTACCGCATCACGCTGCGCGGCGTGATTGTGGGTGAAGGTGAAGCCTTCCCCGGCATGCACCTGGCCATCAACCCCGGGGGTATCACCACACCCCTGATTGGCACCGCCACAACAGATCCTGCCTTTGGTCTTCCCGCTCACTGGATCGACGAACGCCAGAAGGAAGCCGCGCAAATGGCCGGATTTACCGTGGTTGATTCAGAGACTGTCATGGCCACCCATTTGTCACACTTGATGCAAGTGCAGGCCTCCAAATTACTGAGCCGCACAGAGACCCAACAACTTGTTGAACACGTCAGCAAACTGGCACCTAAACTGATTGAAGAAGTGGTTCCCAAAATGGTACCGATCGCCGTTTTCCAGAAAGTCCTGCAGCTTCTGCTGGAAGAATCTGTGCACATCCGCGACATTCGCACCATCATTGAGTCACTGGCTGAGCATGCCGGCACAGTGTCGGACCCGGCAGAGCTGGCGAAGCGTGTTCGCGTTGCGCTGTCTCCCGCCATCGTTCAGCAAATTTATGGCTCCATCCGCGAGCTCAACGTGATTGCGATTGATCCGCCTTTGGAACGGCTGCTGGTGCAGGCTCTGGGCAATGCGGCAGGTCCTGCACTGGACCCAGGCGTTGCCGACATACTGACCCGCACTGCCGCCGAGATGGCACTCAAGCAAGAAGAGATCGGGATTCCGGCCTGTTTGCTGGTACCCGATCAAATCCGCAGCGCTATTTCACGTCTTGTCCGCCGTGTAGCGCCCAGACTCCAAGTCCTCGCACACAGCGAAATTCCTGAATCCCATACGATTCGCATCGGCCCGATTCTCAGAGGCGCATCATCATGAATATTCAACGCTTTATTGCACCGACTGCGCGCGAAGCGCTGGCCAAAGCCCGGCTTGCTTTTGGTGATGGCACCCTGATTTTGTCAAACCGACCCACCGCAGCCGGCATTGAGGTGGTGGCAACCGGCGAAGACACGCTGGCAGCGCTTGACCAGTCAGAGCTGGCAGGACAAGGTCAGGGCAAGGCTAAAAGCCAGTCTTTTGCACGCAAACTGGCTGACCAAGCCAACGAACCCATGAGCCCCGTGGAGGACGATGTCACTCAACTGGCCATGAGCACCTTGTCGTTCCAGGACTATGTGCGCGAGAGAATGCTGAGGCGTCGGCATGAGGCATTGACTGGACAGCCCGGTAGCGCAATCAGTGCGCCAGCATCCTCCGCGTCACGTCAGCCGCTGGAGAGCGTGCGTCTTGCAACGCTTCAATCCGAAAGACCAGCCCAGTTCCGGCCGGCACCGGTCAAATCAGCACCCCGGCCTGCACCTCAACCCATCCAGGTTGCAGCTGCACCGCTGTCACAAGGTATTGCGGACGAACTTCACGCCATGAAGACGCTGATTGAAGACCGGTTCAATACCCTGACCTGGCTGGGCCAGGCTCGTCAGAACCCGATTCAATCCAACCTGATGCTCAAATTGATCCGGGCCGGTTACTCCCCAACTTTGGCGAGAACCATATTGGAGCGCATGCCTGAAGACCTGGATGCCTCTGAGTCCGTGCGATGGGTCATGGATATTCTGGAGCGCAACCTGAAGACCGATGCGGCTACGGCCCCGCTTCATGTCGAAGGCGGCATCTACGCACTCATTGGCTCCACTGGCGTGGGCAAGACCACAACTGCAGCAAAACTGGCCGGTCTGTGTGCCCAAAAATATGGTGCCGCTAGCGTGGGACTCATCACCCTTGACACCTACCGAGTGGGGGCGCACGAACAGCTGCGCGCATATGGCCGGATGCTGGGTGTTGTCGCCCACTTGGCACATGACCGTGCTGCG
>CAZBKX010000430.1:0-9918 GCA_964492535.1 uncultured Rhodoferax sp.
CCGGTGATGAACCGGGTGCGGGGCCTTGTCTTCATGGGCGAACGGCGCTGGGACGTGGTGCTGGACCGGGGCCAGGTGGTGGAAGTGGGGTCGCATGATGACCTGATGGCGCGCGAGGGCGCTTACTTCAACCTTTACCAGGCCCAGGCCCGCAACATGGATGTGGACATGGACGACGACAGGCGGCGCTACGCCAGGGTCAACACCGAGAAAGACGACAAATGAACGCAAGCCCTGTCATCGCTACAGTGCCGTTTGAGTTAACCCGCAATGCTTTCGGGCGGCTCGTTTTGACGATGCCGCTTGGCCAGGTGTTTGAAGGCGTGGTGCCCGTGCGCGCGTTTCCGATTCAGTCGCCCGAAGACGGCATCGCCCTGGTGCACACCGACGGCCATGAAGCGCTGTGGATTGAGCGGCTCGATGCCTTGCCCGAGCCCGCGCAAGGTTTGATACGGGAAGAGCTGGCATCCCGTGAGTTCATGCCCGAGATCTTGAGCATTGAGAGCGTGACCAGCTTCTCGACGCCTTGCACCTGGCATGTGCTGACCGACCGCGGCGACACCCGGTTTGTGTTGCGTGGGGACGAAGACATTCGTCGCGTGGGGTTGACCGTTCTGCTGGTCACGGACTCCCACGGCATTCAGTTCCTGATCCGCGACCGTGAGAAGCTAAATAAGGAGAGTCGCAAGATTCTGGATCGATTTTTATAAGAAGTCGGCCTCTAGCCGGCGTCTTGTAATGGTTTAATTGTTTAATTTAATAGCATTTGGCTTCCCGGGTTCAAAGTGGCTGGTCGACTCCAATCACCCCGCACGATGGATGCCGCTATGCTTTGCAGCATGACTACATTTTTTGATTTCTCCCCTGCAGCGGTGACCGAGTTGGCCTGGCTGGACACGGCCCGTGCCCTGCAGGAGGACGTCGGCCCCGGCGATCTCACCGCTGGCCTGATTGATTCCGCCCGGCTTGTGAAGGCTCGCGTGCTGGCCCGCGAGGCCGCTGTGATTTGCGGCGCCCCCTGGGCTGAAGCCGCGCTCAAGCAGCTGGACCCCGGTGTGCAAGTGGACTGGCTTGTGGCAGAGGGGCAGCGTTGCACCCCTGACCAGGTGGTGCTCGAGTTGTGGGGTAGCGCCCGCACGCTCCTGACCGCAGAGCGCACCGTGCTGAATTTTCTGCAGTTGCTGAGCGCCGTGGCCACCAAAACAGCCGACTACGTGGCGGCCGTTCAGGCCGTGCCGGGCAACCGGGCCCAGATCGTGGACACCCGAAAAACCCTGCCGGGCTTGCGTCTGGCGCAAAAGTACGCCGTGCGCATGGGGGGCGGCACCAATCACCGCATCGGTTTGTATGACGCAGTGTTGATCAAGGAAAACCACATTGCGGCAGCCGGCGGTGTCAGCGCTGTCCTGAAGCGCGCTCTGGAAGTGGCGCCCACCGCCAAATTCATTGAAATTGAAGTGGAGACCCTGGCCCAACTGGCTGAGGCCCTGAACGCAGGCGCCACCATGGTCTTGCTCGACAACATGGACCTGGCGACTTTGCGCGAGGCTGTGGTGCTCAATGCCGGACGCGCCATTCTGGAGGTCTCCGGCGGTGTGAACATGGGCACGGTGCGCGAGATTGCCGCCACCGGCGTCGACCGGATCTCGATCGGGGCCTTGACCAAAGACGTCAAGGCCATTGACTTCTCAATGCGGATGCAGGAGCTGTGATGACTGACATGATCCCCATCCTGAGAGATGTTGAATACGACCAGCCCCAAGAGGCCGCGAGTGGCAGCGTCTGCGCCACCAAGCACGCCTGGGCGCGCGTGCCCGTGGAGCCTGGCCTGGAGGAGCGGGCCGCCCTCAAACACAAAATCCGCCGTTTGCTCAAAGAACGCAACGCGGTCATGGTGTCCCACTACTACGTGCATCCTGATTTGCAGGACCTGGCCGAAGAAACCGGTGGCATTGTGAGCGACTCGCTGGAGATGGCCCGCTTTGGTCGCGACCACCCCGCCACCACCCTGGTGGTGTCCGGTGTGCGTTTCATGGGGGAGACCTCCAAGATTTTGTCGCCTGAAAAGCGGGTGCTGATGCCCGACCTGGACGCCACCTGCTCGCTCGATCTGGGTTGCCCGATAGATGATTTCAGCGCCTTTTGTGACGCCCACCCGGACCGCACCGTGGTGGTCTACGCCAACACCAGCGCCGCCGTCAAGGCACGCTCGGACTGGCTGGTGACATCGAGTTGCGCCCTGGACATCGTGCATGCCCTGAAGGACAAGGGCCACAAAATCCTGTGGGCGCCTGATAAACATCTGGGCAGCTACATCCAGCGTGAGACCGGCGCCGACATGGTGATGTGGGGCGGCTCCTGCATCGTGCATGACGAATTCAAGGCGTCTGAGTTGCAGGCGCTCATGAAAGAGCACCCGGGCGCCAAAGTGCTGGTGCACCCTGAATCACCGCCTGATGTGGTGGCGCTGGCCGACGCTGTGGGGTCGACTTCCGGCATCCTGAAGGCCGCCCATGACATGGAGGCCAAAGAGTTCATCGTGGCCACCGACAACGGCATGATGCACAAGCTGCGCACCCTGAACCCCGGCAAGGTGTTTCTGGAGGCGCCTACGGCGGGCAACAGCGCCACCTGCAAGAGTTGCGCGCACTGCCCCTGGATGGCCATGAACAGTTTGGCGGGGCTGGCGCAGGTGCTGGAAAACGGCACCAATGAAATCCATGTGGACCCGGCACTGGGTCTGCGCGCCCGCCTGCCGATTGACCGCATGCTGGCGTTCACCTCCGCACTCAAGGGTGGGCAGGATGCAGGCAGCCTGGTGCCGCTGATCGGGGCTGCTTGAGGTCACGCGGGCGTGTCAACCCTGCGGGGCGTAAGTCCTGCTGATCTGTCAAATCTCCAGGTTGTCGATCAGGCGCGTGGTGCCCAGCCGGGCCGCGGCCAGCAGTACCAGTGCGCCGCCTTTGAGGTCGTCCGGGTGGGGTGCTTGCAGGTCTGCGCGGCGACGCACCGTCAGGTAGTCGGGCGCCCAGCCGCGCCCGCGCAGGTGGTTCATGGCCTGGTCTTCCAGCGCGCCCAAGTCGTGCGTGCCGGCCTGCAGGCCCTGGGCCATGGTGTGCAGGGCCAAAGACAATTGCATCGCCTCGGCCCGCTCGCTCTCGCTCAAGTAGCCGTTGCGCGATGACAGTGCCAGGCCGTCGGCAGCCCGCGTGGTCTCGCCACCCACGATCTCAATGGGCAGCGCAAACTGCTGCACCATGCGCTTGATGAGCATCAGTTGCTGGTAGTCCTTCTTGCCGAATACCGCCACGCCCGGCTGCACGCAAGCAAACAGCTTCATCACCACAGTACAGACCCCGATAAAAAATCCGGGTCGAAAATAGCCTTCCAGCAAGTCGGCCAGCTCACCGGGTGGGTGCACCTTGAAGGTTTGCGGCTCGGGGTAGAGCTCTTGTTCATTCGGGGCAAACAGCACGTGGCAGCCCGCTGCCTGCAGCTTCTCGCAATCTGAGGCCCAGGTGCGCGGATAGGTGTCGAAGTCTTCATGTGGCAAAAACTGCAGCCTGTTGACAAAGATGCTGGCCACGGTTACGTCGCCCAAAGGCTGTGCTTGGCGCACCAGCGCCAGATGACCCTCATGCAGGTTGCCCATGGTAGGCACAAAGGCGGGGCGTTTGAAGGCGCCCAAGTGGTCGCGCAGCTCGGAAATGGTGTGAATGACTTTCATGGTGATGGGGCTGAAATGGGTGGGGCAGGGGCGGGCTACCAGGCGTGCAGGGCGTTGTCTGGGAACGTGCCCTCCTTGACCGCACTGACATAGGCTTGCATGGCTTCTTTCACACTAGGCGCCCCATGCATGAAGTTGCGCACAAAACGCGGCATCTTGCCCAGGTTGACCCCCAGCATGTCATGCAGCACCAAAACCTGGCCAGCGGTGTCTTTGCCCGCCCCGATGCCGATGGTGGGGCAGCGCAGCAGTTCAAGCGTGAGTTTGGCCGCCAGCGCGGCGGGCACCATTTCCAGCACCAGCAGCGTGGCGCCGGCGTCTTGCAATGCATGCGCTTCTTGTTCGAGCAAGGTCGCAGAGGCTGGTGTCTTGCCTTGTACCCGGTAGCCGCCGAGCGCGTGCACGGTTTGGGGTGTGAGGCCCAGATGGGCGCACACCGGAATGCCGCGATCCACCAGAAAACGCACGGTCTCGGCGGTCCAGCCACCGCCTTCGAGCTTGACCATGTGGGCCCCTGCCTGCATGAGTGTGGCCGCGCTGCGCAGCGCCTGCTCCCGGGACACGTGGTAGCTGCCGGAGGGTAAATCGCCAATCAGCCAGGCCGTGGCCTGGGAGCGACGCAGGCCCCGTGCCACGCTTTCCACGTGGTAAGCCATGGTGCTCAGGCTCACGCCCACGGTGCTGGAGAGCCCCTGGCAAACCATACCCAGCGAGTCTCCGACCAGGATGCAATCCACCCCGGCGGCATCCGCCACGGCGGCAAAGGTGGCGTCGTAGGCCGTCAACATGCAGATTTTTTCGCCGCGCGCGCGCATTTCAAGCAAACGCGGCAGGCTGATGGGTTTGCGCACCGCCGGCGCGGCGGCAGGCGGCAGGGTGCCATAGGGGCTGGCGAGGGGCGGGTTATTGGATGTGCTCATGGGCAGCGATTAGATCACGCCCTTTTCCCATTTTTTGCATTTGCCCAGACAGGAATCGTGACGACTCCAGCGCCCCCTCCCTCAGCGCATCTGAAATATTTCCTGGTGGAATTGGCTCTCGGGAAATCCGTGCGCGATGAAGTCATCCTTCAGTGCCTGGCCCAACCCCGGGGGGCCACAGAACCAGATACTGGATTTGGCGCGGCCGTTGATCCTGAAAATCAAAGCAGCCGTAAGGTCCCTCAACCGTGGTGGGTCCGCCAATTTTGAGCTTTTCATGGAGCTTGCCGGTATGGTCCCCCAACGCCTTGGTGATAAAAATGATCCTTCTGTCCAGCGGGTTCCATGTCGATGCGATGGTGTACGGGTGGGCTCCTTCGCGCGGATCGGAGGTGACGAATGCAAATTGTCCAGCGGCGTGCCCCGCCCAGCCCGGCTCCATCAGGAGCGAGGTTTCCAGAACCCGCAGTTCCGGGTAATAGGTGAGTGATTCGATCCGCCCGCTGGTGCGCCGATGGACCCCGATCCGGCCTGACCATGCAATTACCGCTGCCCACAATCCCCCCAGCATCAACAAGCCCGTCACCCAACCCAGGGGTTGCGACCAGTAGTCAATTTTCATCAACACGATCGAGTGATACACCGGGACGACAAAAATCACGGACAGCCACTGATGGGTTTTGGTAAACAGGTGGTAGGGAAATCGCTTGATCAAAGCCAGTGCAGTGAGTGCAACCAAGGCATAGAACGCCCACTCGCCCACAGATTCGGCGGCGCCGCGTTGTCCGCGAAGCCATTGCTCCATCAAGCCGGTATCTTGACCAGCAGGAGGTGTGCGCACCGGGCGGGTCAACCAACCCCAACCCACCATCCACTTGGTGCCCGTCGCCCATCACCAATGAATGACGGCAGCGACCAGCGCCGTGATGCCGAGCCACTTATGAAGACGGTACATCTTGTCGAGACCGTACAAATGCGGCTCCAGCCACGTTGGTCGGATTGCCAGCAGCATGGCGACGCTCATGGCTCCGGTGGCAATGACCCCTGTGAACTGGATCAATACGGTGCGAAACGAGAATTAGGTTAGCGGCGCCGGCAGCAGGGTGTCGGCCAAAAGCCAAAGGCCACCCAGAGCCAATAAAAATAACAACCAACTCAATTTGATGCGCTTCATAGTGACCTTTGTGTTGATGTTGAAAGTCACGAAATCAAATTGCGTTGCCTCAAATGTAATTGGGGCAGTGACATGGATCAACCCGGGGCTTTTCTGTAGATGGTGAATTGCCGTTCACATTTGGACATCCCCTCGCAAGCCATTGACGCTGTTGCGGCGGGGATAATCGGCTTCTTTACTCTTGCGGAGCGTCAGTTTGCGCGCGTTTATTGATTTTCCCGATAGCCTGAGTGGTGACACGGGTGGCGGGCCACCAAGCCGCTGGCAGTCCCGGTTTGCAGACCCCTTGGTGGTGCTCACCGCATGGCATGCCCGCGAGGTGATGGACGTTCTGCAACAAGTACAGGCGCACAGTCTGGCTGGCCGCTGGTGTGTGGGCGAGTTGGCCTATGAAGCCGCTGGCGCCTTTGATGCCGCGCTGCTCACTCACGGTGCGCGGGCGGGCTGGCCGCTGGCGCGGTTTGCGGTGTTTGATCAGGCCTTGCCGTGGTCTGAAGACGTCTTGGCCCCGCGCGCTGAGTTGGCGGCGGCAACACCTTGGCAATTTGCCACTACCGAAGAAAATTACGCGATCAAGGTTGAGCAGGCGCGTCAGGCTTTTGCCGCAGGCGAGTGCTATCAAATCAACCTGACCGAAACCATGCGGGCTGAGATAACCGGGGCTGACCCGCAGGCCGTGGCGCAGTGGTTTGCCCGCTTGCGCCGGGCCCAGCCCGAGGGCTATCTGGCGTGGCTGGATTGGGGCGACCAGCAGGTGCTGAGCCTGTCTCCCGAGCTGTTTTTTGACTGGTGCCCGCAAGATGCCCAGGGTGTGCTGACCTGCCGGCCCATGAAAGGCACGGCCAGCCGCCACGCCGACCCGGTGCTGGACGCGCAAGCGCGCCAGCATTTGCAAAGCAGCGACAAGGAGCGGGCCGAGAACGTGATGATTGTGGACCTGCTGCGCAATGACATGGGCCGCGTGGCTGCGGCCGGCAGCGTGCGGGTGTCACGCTTGTTTGAGGTGCAGGCCCTGCCCACGGTGTGGCAAATGACCACCACCATCACCGCCACCACCCGGGCCGATGTGGGATTGCCGGAGGTCTTTGGCGCGTTGTTTCCCTGTGGTTCGGTGACCGGGGCGCCCAAGGCGCGTGCCATGCACTGGATCAAGGCCCTGGAGGCCGGGCCGCGTGGCGTGTACTGTGGTGCAGTGGGCGTGGTGCGTCCCGGCGGGCAGGCCACCTTCAATGTGCCGATTCGCACCGTCACGCTGGAGCGGGCTGCGGCAGATGCGGCGCCGGTGGGCGCCTGGCAGGCTCGGTTTGGGGTGGGCAGCGCCATCACGTTTTATGCCGAGCCCCAGGCTGAGTGGCAGGAATTGGCTGCCAAAACCCGCTTTTTGGAGCGCGCCACCAGCGACTTTGACTTGCTGGAGACCCTGCGCCTGCAAGATGGGCACTACACCCTGCTGCAGGCCCACCTGGACCGCATGGGCATGAGCGCAGCGAGCTTTGGCTTTGTCTGGCACCGGCACGTCGCGCTGGCGGGCCTGCAAATGCTGGCGCAGCAGCACCCCAACGGGGTGTACCGGGTGCGCCTGACCTGGTCTTGTGCCGGGCAGCCTGAAGCGCAGGCGTTTGAGCTGGCGCCCAGCCCCGAGCCGGTGGTCTTCAATCTGGCAGACAAACCGTTGGATAGCGTGGGTCGTGAGCAGGAGTTCGTCATGCACAAAACCACCCGGCGACAGCACTATGACGAGCGGCTCAAGCCCGAGCCGGGTGTGTTTGACACGCTGCTCTTCAACGAGCGCGGCGAGATCACCGAGTTCACGCGCGGCAATGTGGCGCTCAAGCTGAACGGTGTCTGGTGGACCCCTCCGTTGGCGAGCGGCTTGCTGGCTGGCACTTACCGCGCCGAGTTGCTGGCCAGCGCCAAGATCACGCCGGCCGTGCTGGTGTTGGCCGACCTTCAGCGCGCCGAGGCGGTCGCGTTCTTCAACAGCGTGCGGGGCTGGCTCAGCGCACAGCCCGCTGCCAGTGTTCCGGCAAGCCTTCAGGCACCAGCGTGGTAGGCAGCGCAGACGCAGCCATCTCCGGGTAGTCGCGGCTGAAGTGCAAGCCCCGGCTCTCGTGGCGGGCCCGTGCGCTTTGAACAATCAGGTCAGCCACCTGCACCAGGTTGCGCAACTCCAGCAGGTCACGCGTGACGTGAAAGTGGGAGTAATAGTCGTGAATTTCGCCTTGCAGCACGGCAATGCGGTGGGCGGCCCGCTCCAGGCGTTTGTTGGTGCGCACGATGCCCACGTAGTCCCACATGAAGCGGCGCAACTCGTCCCAGTTGTGTGAAATCACCACCGCTTCGTCTGCGTCGGTGACCCGGCTCTCGTCCCAGGCGGGCAGGGGGGGAATAGCGGCGGGCGTGGCTTGCTCGATTACCTGCGTGGCCGCGCGGGCAAACACCATGCATTCCACCAGCGAGTTGCTGGCCAGCCGGTTGGCGCCGTGCAGCCCGGTGCAGGTGGTTTCGCCCACCGCAAACAGCCCCACCAAATCGGTCTGGCCGGCAAGATCAGTGATGACGCCGCCGCAGGTGTAATGGGCCGCTGGCACCACCGGAATCGGTTGCTTGGAGATGTCAATGCCCAGTTCCAGGCAGCGCGTGTAGATATTGGGGAAATGCTCTTGCAAAAACGCCAGCGGCTGGTGCGAGATGTCGAGGTAGACGCAGTCCAGGCCGCCTTTTTTCATCTCGAAGTCAATCGCGCGGGCCACCACGTCACGCGGGGCGAGTTCAGCACGCTCGTCGTGTTTGGGCATGAAGCGGGTGCCATCGGGCAACAGCAGGCGCCCGCCTTCGCCGCGCACGGCTTCGCTGATCAAAAACGACTTGGCATGCGGGTGGTACAGGCAGGTGGGGTGAAACTGGATGAATTCCATGTTTTGCACCCGGCACCCGGCCCGCCAGGCGGCTGCAATGCCGTCGCCGGTGGCCGTGTCCGGGTTGGTGGTGTAGAGGTACACCTTGCCGGCGCCGCCCGTGGCCAGAATGGTGTGGGGCGCGCTGAAGGTCAGCACTTCGTCGGTCACGCTGTTCAATGCATACAGCCCCAGACACCGGTCATGTGCCAGGCCCAGCTTGGCGCCGGTGATCAGGTCCACCAGCATGTGCTGTTCCAGCACGGTGATGTTGGGGTGGTCTTTGACGTGCCCGATCAGGGTCTGTTGCACGGCAGCGCCGGTGGCATCGGTCACGTGCACGATGCGGCGCTCGCTGTGGCCGCCTTCGCGGGTCAGGTGCAGGTGGCCGCCTTCCCGGGAAAAGGGGACCCCCATCTCCTGCAACCAGGCAATGGCGTGGGGCGCCTGCTCCACCACCAGCCGGGTAGCGGCCAGGTCGCACAGTCCGGCCCCGGCGATGAGCGTGTCTTCAATGTGTTTCTCGACCGTGTCGCCTTCTGCCAGCACGGCGGCAATGCCGCCTTGTGCCCAACTGCTGGCGCCGTCGACCAAGGCGCGTTTGGTCAGAATGGCCACGCGGTGCGTGGGGGCCAGGGTCAGGGCGGCGGTGAGTCCGGCCAGGCCGCTGCCCACAATCAGGACATCAAAATGGCGGGTCGTAGGGTTCGCAGGGGTAGTCACGGGGGGAGCGGCTCACATGGGCGAGTACGCCAACCGGACGTAGATCGGGGCAAATACTTCTGCCTGGGTAATTTCGACCAGTGTTTCCTTGGCGAGCTCCAGCAGCGCAATGAAGGTCACTACCAAAACGGGTGTTCCCCGGCTTGCGTCAAACAAGGCTTCAAACTCAACAAAACGGCGACCTTGCAATTTTTTGAGCACCATGCTCATGTGCTCGCGCACGGAGAGTTCTTCTCGGGTGATTTTGTGGTGCTGGACCAATTTTGCCCGCTTGAGGATGTCCAGCCAGGCTTGCTGCAGGTCGACCACGTTCACATCAGGGAAACGTGGCTGCAGCGACTGTTCGATGTACACCTGAGCCTTGAGAAAATCGCGGCCAAACTGGGGCACGGCGTTGAGGTTGGCCGCTGCCAGTTTCATGCGCTCATACTCAAGCAGGCGGCGCACCAGTTCGGCCCGGGGGTCTTCGGCCTCCTG